>JBFKGW010000094.1:0-7934 GCA_041633145.1 Alphaproteobacteria bacterium | reverse complement strand
GGACGGCGAGTGCGGCATGACCCACCGGCCGTTCCGCATGGGGCTCGGGCTGTTTTTGAATTCACCGCCGCTGCAGGCCATGGGGCCCAACATGAACGCGTTCGGCCATATGGGCGCCGGCGGTGCCTTTGGTTTTTGCGATCCCGAGCGGCGGCTGGCGTTCGCCTACAGCCCCAACTTCATGTGCGAAGGCGCCGGCGTCGGCGCGCGCTGCGACGCGCTGGTAGAGGCGGTGTTTGGGTGTGTTTAAGAGGTGCCGCGGCACGCGCGGTCAGTAGTCGACCTTTCAGAAATAGGGGATGTGATTGCCGTCGAGCAGGGTCGCCACGGTGAAAGTCTCGCTGTCGGGTTCGATCAAGGCGATACCGTCTTCGCGGTGCTCGAGCTTGAACCGGCGCGATGCAAACTTGGCGTTGTCGTAGGTGAGGCTGAGTATCTGGTCGTCGCCCAGCGACCACGCGCCGCTCTCGAACTCACAGGGGAAATACCAGTCGAAATTGCCGAAGCGGCCGAAATGGATCAGGTTCTCCTCGCCCTCGCGGCCGGGGTAGGACAGCGTGTTCTCAGTGAGGAAGTTTTTTATGCCGGGTTTGCTTTCGACGGGGTGGGGTTCGGCCGCAGCCGGCGAAAAACCGGCCAACGCCAATAAGCTCGCCAAAGCGAAAGTTTTCAACCAACCAACCATTTCGGTCCCTGTTTGCATGCGTCGTTTAGACATCAGTGGGCCGCGAGCCGACCCGCTGCGAAACAGTATATTACCGTTTGCTGATTTTTGTCGAATTGATCTCGATCAGGCGGCGCGCCGCCGTCAGCTATCCTGAAATTTGAGCTCGGACAGCCCGTCCAGGCCATACATCATATAGTTGCTGACGTAGTTGGCTTTGTCGGCCGCGCTGTCGGTCGCCGCCGTCGCGCTGTAGCGCCGCCAGGCGTTCAATTTGACCGTGATCGCACACAGCAGCGCGCCGATTTTTTCCTGATGCCCGACCACCAGTTCGCTCATTTTCTCGAAACGCTCGGCCGAAATATCCTCCCACATGACGGCCGTGCGCGCCCGTAACGCCACCAGGATGTTGCCGACACTGCGGTAGAGGTCGCGAAAGGTTTCGATTGCGGTTTCGAACTGATTGGTCACCGCCGGTTTGTTCTGCAACGACGGCGCGCGGGTCAATCCTTCGAAGTCGCGGATCAACCCCTCAAAGCCCAAGGCATTGTCTTCGTGGCATTTCTGGTAGAACGCCAGGGACAAATACACATCCGCGTAATCCTCGAGAAACTGCGGCATGTCGGCCAGGTCGATCCCTAACTGCGTTGCCAGTTCGGATAAGTGCTTGAGAGCCTGGTCGGCGCGCTCATCGGTAAATACCCGCAAGACATCGGCCAATGAGCGCACCTGTTCGTTTTCTTCGCCGTATATCTTTGCGATCAGCGGACGGGTGAAGGTGCGCATGTGGTTGGCCAGGTTCTCGACCAATTCGTCGGAGAGTTTCAGGGCCTCGACGTCCTCTACGTCGATGCCTGCCGTCGCCAGACTGCTGCGCAAACTGTAGACATCGTAGCTCGATAGGTCGGCAAGTTTTCTGACAATCACCAAATCTTTGGCGCGGTCACCGGAGAAATCGAAGACATCAACCAGTCCTTCCGGAGTAACCTGGCCGCTGCCTGTCGTCTCGTCGTTGTAGATTTCGATCACGCCTTCCAGCTTGGCGTTCTTAATCAGACGCGTCTTCCTTAGGGCGGATACCTGCAGGGGCATATCGGCCAACGGCAGGATGTGCAGGGCATCGTTGTCGTTTAGTTGGTCCGTAATCGGCATGACGAACCTTTCCTGGTGTTGCCGCGCTCGTCAGGGGTGGCCCGCCAATAAATTCCTGTCGACCCGGGCGCGGTTGCCACGCCGGTCGCGAATCAGTTTTCGACAGATCCCCCACTGTCCGTTGCGGCTATATTTGCAGTATGTTGTCGATAAAGTAAAATATAAATATAAAACAGGGTATACTTGTATGTATATATCTTGTCAGAATTTATAAAGTAATAAACTACTATTACGTGTAACCCTGTAGATATTAACATAGTATTTCCCGCAATAAGTGTAACACCGTAGCGCGAGCGGATGCGCAACCGAACGCGCGTTGCGTGATCGCGTTCGACGGATTCCGATAAGTAATCGGTCCGGCGCCGAGTATCCGCTGTTAGGGGAAAACCGGCCTTTTCTGGCTGGTTTTTCGGCGCATAAGCGCCATTTCGCTTATTCTTCGGCGATCGGGTTTATCAGCGTGCCGACGCGCTCGATCTCGATCTCGCAGACGTCGCCCGGCTGCATGAATACTTGCGGGTCGCGCGAAAATCCGACCCCTGCAGGCGTGCCCGAAGCGATGACGTCGCCGGGCTGCAATTCTATCAGGTTCGACACGTAGGTAATGATCGCGGCCACGCCGAAAATCATATCGCGCGTGTTGGCGTCCTGCAGGGTCTCGCCATTGAGCCGAGTCGCAATGCTGAGCGTTTGCGGGTCGGCGATCTCGTCTGCGGTGACCATCCACGGGCCAAAACCGCCGGTGGCGAAGAAATTCTTGCCGGGCGTGATCTGGGTGGTGTGGAACTGCCAGTCCCGCGCACTCGCCTCGTTGAAGCAGGCGTAGCCGGCGACATGGCCGAGCGCGTCTTCTGCTGCGATGTAACGTCCCGGCGTTCCGATGATGACGGCGAGCTCGCACTCGTAATCCAGTTGCGTGACCCGGGGCGACCGCAAGATCGGCTGCTGGTGGCCCACCAATGTGTCGGCGAAGCGCAGAAACAGCGGCGGATGTTCGGTTTTCGAGCGCGGCAGGCCGGCGTCGATCGCTTCCTGCAGGTGGTCGGCATAGTTGACGCCGATGCAAAAGATATGTGCCGGATCGGGGATGACCGGCAGGAAGGTGATGTCGTCGAGGCCGTGGTCGGGCGCCTCGTCGCCGAATTCCCGCGCCGCCTCGATTTTGCCGTCGGCGATCAGCTGCCGCAACGAGGCGACGCCCAATCGCGCCGTTAAATCGACGATGCCATTGTCGGTCGCCAGCCCGACGCGCGGCCCACTACCGGCCTCGAATGTCAGCAATCGCATGGTTTTCCTCCCCGATCACGCCTGTGTAACCCGTTTGCAACATCCTATCCAACGTCGGCAAGGCTCGATACAATGATTGTTAATGGGAGCGTCAAATAGGGGATCCAGGTTATGGCATCAGCGAACTTTGATTTTTCCCTGAGTATCGGCGGTGCCGCCGGTCAAGGCATCGCCACCCCGGGCAACATCTTGGCGCGCATGTTCGCGGCGCGCGGCCTGCGGCTCAACGCCTATAACGCGTATCAGTCGATCGTGCGCGGCGGCCACATTTTTCTCACCCTGCGCATCAGCGACCAGAAAATCCACAGCCACGGCGACCAGGTGAACCTGCTGGTATGTCTCAACCAGGACACCATGGACCGCCATTTGGGCCTGCTGGGACCCGGCGGCCGGGCGATCTTCGACAGCGACACGGTGGCGCCCGGGACGCCCGGCGAAGGCGTGCAATTATGCCCGATGCCGGTCGCCGATCTGTCGGGCGGCAGCCGCAACAAGGTTATCCAGAACACCATCGCGCTGGGCGTGATCGCCCACCTGCTGGGTCTCGACTTCGATATTCTCGACAAGGCGCTGACTGCCCAGCTGCAGCGCAAAGGCCAAGACGCCGTCGATGAAAATGTCGGCGCCGCGCGCGCCGGGTTCGACTACGCGGCGGAAAATTTCGAGGCCTACGCCGAGCCGTTGCCCAACGGCTCGAAACCGCTGGCGTTGTGGACCGGCAATTCCGCGCTCGCCATGGGTGGCGCCGCCGCCGGCGTCAAATTCTATTGCGCCTATCCGATGAGCCCGTCGACCGGCGTGTTGCACTGGATGGCGCAAAACGCCCGTGATCTGGGCATCATGGTGCGGCAGGGCGAGGATGAAATCGCCGTCGCCAACATGGTGATCGGCGCTGCCCATACCGGGTGCCGGGCGATGTGCGCTACTTCGGGCGGCGGCTTCGCGCTGATGACCGAAGCGATCGGCGCCGCGGCGATGATGGAAATTCCGTCGGTCTTCATCGACGTCCAGCGCGCCGGCCCATCGACCGGCGTGCCGACCAAGACCGAGCAGGGCGATTTGTGGCAGGCGCTGGGCGCCAGCCAGGGCGACTTCGAGCGTTTTATCGTCGCGCCGCGCGACGCGCTCGATGCGTTCAACACCATCCCCGAAATCTTCAACCTGTGTGACAAGAATCAGTGTCCCGGCATCGTGATCAGCGACCTGCTGATTTCAGAAGGCACCTTCAGCGTCGATCCCGATGACATCGACATGCATCCCAAGATCGACCGCGGCGAGTTGATCACCGAGGGCGCGGCGAATGGAGAATATCTGCGCTACGCCGATACCGACAGCGGCGTTTCGCCGCGCGCCGTGCCCGGCCTCGAAGGCTTCGTCCATGTGGTGGCGACCGACGAGCACGACCAGGACGGTGTGCTGATCAGCGACGAGTTCACCAATCCCCATAAGCGCCGCCAGATGGTCGAGAAGCGGGCACGCAAATTCGCCCACGTGGTCGACGACATCGCACCGCCCGAGCTGGAAGGCCCGGCCGACGCCGACGTCACCCTGATCGGCTGGGGTTCGACCTATGGCGTGATCAAGGACGCACTGGCGCAGCTGGAAGAGCAAGGCGTCAGCGCCAACCACCTGCCGGTCAAATGGATCGTCCCGCTGCACGCTGAGACGATCACCGGCGTGGTCGAAAACGCCAAACGCACGATCATCGTCGAGAATAACCACTCCGGACAGTTCCACCGCTATTTGCGCAGCGTCACCGGGCTCGCTGTCGACGGTCATATCCGTAAATACGACGGCGAACCGTTCATGCCGCACCACATCGTCGACGCCGTCGTGGAACAGCTTGCCGGCAAGGCCGAAATTTCGGTGCCGGTGCAGGAAATCATGGTCTGAGGAGGCCGCATAATGGATACGCTGGAAACTCATCATCTGGTCGCCGACCCGCAATCGATCGCCGACTTCAAGGGCAAGGTCGACCCCGACTGGTGTCCCGGCTGCGGCGACTTTGGCGTTCTGAATTCCCTGCGCCGGGCTTGCGTAGAGCTCGGCCTCAAACCGCATGAGTTGCTGACCATCAGCGGCATCGGCTGCTCGTCGAACCTGCCGGGCTATATGAACTCCTACGGCATGCACACCCTGCACGGGCGGGCGCTGGCGGTGGCGACCGGCGCCAAGATGGCCAACCACGAGCTCAAGGTGGTGGTGACCGGCGGCGACGGCGACGGCTATGGCATCGGCGGCAACCATTTCACCCACACCGCGCGGCGCAATGTCGATTTGACCTACATCGTCATGGACAACGAGATCTACGGTCTCACCACCGGCCAGACCTCGCCGACCAGCAGCCAGGAGATGAAGACCAAGAGCACGCCCTTCGGCAACGTCGAATTCACCTATAATCCGGTTACCGCGGCGATCATGAACGGCGCCACCTTCGTGGCGCGCGGCTTCAGCGGCGACACCAAACATCTTGCCGAGTTGATCGCCCAGGGAATGCAGCACGAGGGCTTCGCCCTGATCAGCGTGTTCAGCCCGTGCGTCACCTTCAATACCGTCAATACCTTCCAGTTTTTCAAACCACGCGTGAAAAAGCTCGAGGACGAAGACCACGACACCGGCGACTGGAAGGCGGCCTGCGAGAAGGCCATGGAGTGGGGCGACACCATTTATACCGGACTGTTCTTCCAGACCACCGAGCGGCCGGCGCTGGGCCAGCTGGAGCCGGTGCTCGAAGAGGGCGGCGCGCTCGCCCGGCGGCCTTTGGGGCTGAGCAAAGAGCAGGCCGACAAGATCATCAGCCGGATGATGTGAGTCCGGTGCGCGGGTTCGCGCGGTAGCGGAAACTTGGTTTCCCGAGCCTGGTAGCGGCCTCGAGGCGCCGTACCGCGATCAGTACGGGTTTTAACCGAAGCGGACCCCCGCAGAGCCCTTGTCGGCGGATAAGGCCTGAGCCACCGTGGCCCCAGCGCCCGGTCTGTCTTCGTCATTCCCGGTTAACTAATTGATCCTAGAGTGACTGACCCGGTAAGTACGCTCGTGGTCAACGAACGGGTATCGAAACAATGCCCTTGGATACGCGATTGCAGGCATTCATTGCGGCTTGTGAGGAGCTGGCCGAAACTGGCGGCGATGCAGCACAAAACGTCGCCGCTGCCGCCCCGCTAATGCTGGCATTGGCCGGGTGTGGCAGCAAACTGTTAACCGCCGATCAGAAACGCGAAGATCCTGTGACGTACGCTCGCAACGCCATACATTTGGGCGCGGCGGATGGCATTTCCCTCTTCGCACTGGTCTGGCAGCCCGGCCAATGGACACCGATACACGATCACAGCACATGGGGCGTTGTCGGCGTTCTCGAAGGGGTCCTGGAAGAGCGCAATTACATTCCCGCTGGCAATAAGGTCGACGACAGCGAGAAAATAGAATTGCAACCCGGCGGGATTACTCTGCTTGCGCCGGGCGCGGTCAGTACCTTCGTGCCTAACCCGGATCATATCCATATCACCGGCGTGCCCGAAGATCGTGAACCGGCCATCAGCCTGCATTTGTACGGCAGGCTGATGGACAACTATCACTGTTACGATCTGGAGAACCGATCGCGCAGGCTGGTTGACGTCTCTCACATCGAAAGCAGGTAGGCATGTGCCGTTGGGTTGCCTACTCCGGTCCTTCGCTGTTGCTCGAGGAACTTCTTTTCAAGCCGGAAAACTCGTTGATTCGCCAAAGCATGGCGGCGACCAAAAGCATCGTTCCGACGAACGGCGACGGGTTCGGTCTCGGTTGGTACGGCTCGCAATCGCGTCCGGGGATATTTCGCGATACCCTGCCAGCCTGGAACGACGCCAACCTTCAAAGCCTGTCGGAACAGATACGATCGAAGCTGTTTTTTGCCCATGTCAGGGCCTCGACCGGGACGTCGACAAGCCGTGAAAACTGCCATCCGTTTCGCTGCGGGCATCTGTTGTTCATGCACAACGGCCAAATTGGCGGCTATGGGTCGATCCGCCGCGACCTCGAACAGAAAATTCCGACCGACCTGTTCCGCGAGCGGTGTGGCAATACCGACAGCGAAGCATTTTTCCTTCTTGCCTGCGGCAACGGACTGGAACGCGATGTTGGCGATGCACTCAGGCGGACCGTGGCGCAAGTCCTCGAGTTGATGGCGAAAGCAGGAACCGACGAGCCCTTTCGACTGACCGCGGCCATTGCCGACGGCGAACGAATTTATGCCCTCAGGTATTCAAGCGACAATCAGTCGCCAACCCTATTTTATGGCACCGGAGGTGCGATACGGGTCAATGACAAGCAGGTCGAGTTTACAGATGGTGGCGAAGCGGTTTTAGTTTTGTCGGAGCCGCTGGATGGACGCCTCGAAGACTGGATTGAAATTCCGGAGGGGCACATCCTCGAAGCACACGATGGCATGGTGCAAGTCAGTTCGTTTCGACTATAGAAGCCTGGTTGGTCGGCATTCCGCTCAAATCAGCCCCGAGCTGCAGACCTTCACAAACGGCGCAATCCTTGAGGGAGAACGGCCTTGAACGATCAATGGCAATACCAGGTCCGAATTAATTTGGCCGAAGAGATGGCTCGACTGGCGCGGCGCGATCCGAGCGACCCGGCGCTGGCGCCGTTGCCCGACATCCTGCGCCGGCACAACGCGACCTTGAAATGCCAGTACGACGCCTTCGCCGATTATGTCAGCGAGGCGGAACAAAATGGCGTCGATAAGTATCCGCTGTACGAATGGACCAAGGCGACCATCGAGGATACGGCCAAGCAGGAAAAATACCGCAAAGCCTTCACTCTCTATATCGACGGCGACGAGGTC
>JBFKGW010000093.1:0-7935 GCA_041633145.1 Alphaproteobacteria bacterium | reverse complement strand
TTGCAGCAGCCGCATGTCGGGCGCATGGAAACGCGTCCGCCGAGCGTCGAGGGCAAAGGCGAGATCAGACAGCGCGAACTGGTGAAAAACGCGCTGCGTATGCGTCCCGACCGGATCATCGTCGGTGAGTGTCGCGGCGAAGAAGCCTTCGACATGTTGCAGGCGATGAACACCGGTCATGAAGGCTCGATGACGACGATTCACGCCAATACGCCGCGCGACGCGCTGTCGCGCGTCGAGAACATGATCGGTATGGCGCAGCTCGATCTGCCGCAGAAGGCGATGCGCTCGCAGATCGCGTCAGCCATTCACGTGGTGATCCAGCTCTCGCGCCTGAGCGACGGCCGGCGCCGCCTGATCAGCGTCCAGGAAGTCACCGGCATGGAAGGCGAAGTGATCACGATGCAGGAAATCTTCCGTTTCGACCGCCGTTCGACCGACGCCGACGGCACCATCCACGGCGCCTATGTCGCAACCGGCATTCGGCCGAAATTCATCCAGGATTTCGGCCAGCGTGGTATACATATTTCCGATGATCTATTTGAGCCCAATCAGGAACTGTAGATCCTGCCGCGGCCAAAAGGGATCCAGCGATGGCAATTGACAATCTAACATTGTTTATCGGCGCCGTTTTCCTCACCGGGCTGTTGGCGGTCGAGGGCATTTATCTGTTTTTCTTCCGCTCGCGCCGCGCCGGCAACCTGGAAGTCAACCGGCGGCTGCGGATGCAGGCGAAGAACCCCGATGGACGCGAGGTTCTCGAAGATCTCCGCAAAGTTACGCGTGGTGGTTCCGGGCTATTCGGCTATCTCGACGGATTGATCGCTCAAGCAGGCAAAAGCTTCTCGGTATCGCGACTACTGGTCGTGATGAGTATGGTGGGCTTTGTATTTTTCCTGTTCCTCACCGTCGTCCTGCCAGTGCCGCCCCTGTTCAGTTTGATTTTCGGCTCCGCTGCCGGCGCAAGCTTCCCGCTGCTTTATTTACGAATGAAAGCGAAGGAGCGGGTGAACAAATTTTCCGAGCAGTTGCCCGACGCGCTGGATACGATGTCGCGTAGTTTGCGTGCCGGCCATCCCTTTACATCGGCCATGACGCTGGCTTCGACCGATCTGGCCGACCCCATGGGCACCGAGTTGGGCATTGTCGTCGATGAGATGACTTATGGTCTCGATCTCAACTCGGCGCTCGAGAATCTGCGCAAGCGGGTGCGCCTGCAGGACCTGGATTACATGGTCGTGGCGATTACGATCCAGCATGAGACCGGCGGCAACTTAGCCGAAGTGCTAGCCAATCTATCGCGGGTCATTCGCGATCGGTTCCGGATGTTCCAGAAGATCAAGGCGCTGTCCGCCGAGGGGCGGCTGTCGGCGTGGATCATTTCCATCCTGCCGTTTTTTGTCGCGCTCGCTATTCACATTATCAATCCGGACTATTTCGGCCAATATCTCAACGACCCCACCTTCCATAAGCTGATGATCGCTGGATTGTGCGGCATTATTCTGGGGGCCATTACTATGTTCCGAATGGTCAACTTCCGCTTCTAGAGGACGCTATGGAAGCAATCCAACAGCTAATCCAATCGACGATTCAGTCCGGCGGCCTGATTCTGGTCATTCTGATTGTTTTTCTTACCGCCCTGCTTGCGGCATACGGCGTGGCCACGTTAATCGCATCGCGATCGGACGCAAGCCGCCGATTGGCGGGCCCGACCGGCTTGGAAGCCGGCGGCGATTTGCTATCGGGCGGCAATTTGCGCCTCGCCGCGCCGTTGACCGGCGTTGGCGGCACGTTTGAAAAAATCTCCCATTTCATTCTGCCAAAAGGGGCGCTGGAGCCTAACAATGCGCTGCGCCTGCAGATGATCCGGGCCGGTTTTTACAATACGCGTGTGGTCCGGATTTATTATCTGGCAAGGATATTGCTGGCGGTAACTCTAGTTCTCGCAGTTTCTTTTGCGTTGCCCTTCTTCGTCCCCGAGACGGCGATTCAGAACGTCATCATTCTGTCGTTTGCCCTCGGTATGTTGGGTTTCTTCGCGCCTGTCTATTATCTCAGCCGGCGGGTCACGAAACGTCAGTTTGCCATCCGCATCGGCTTTCCCGATTCACTCGATATGCTGTTGGTTTGTGTCGAGTCGGGCCTTGGCCTGGACGGCGCGCTGGCGCGGGTCTCGCAAGAAATAGGCCGCGCGCACCCTCTTTTGGCGGAACAATTCGGATTTGTCGGTCGCGAATTGCGCGTTGGGCGCGACCGCGAAACGGCATTGCGCAGCATGGCCGAGCGCGTCGGCATCGATGAGGTAAGTTCCCTGGTGACGCTGCTCATCCAGACCGACAAACTGGGTACCAGCATCGGCGACGCTTTGCGTGCCCACGCTTATGAAATGCGTTCCACCCGCTTGCTGCGGGCCGAGGAAAAGGCGCACAAACTACCGGTTAAATTGTCGATTCCGTTGATCTTCTTCATTCTGCCGGCGCTGCTGCTGGTAATTCTCAGCCCGGCTGCGATGAGCATTGGCCGCGACATGTTCCCCGCTCTCAAGAACGTCGATCTGTCGATATTCTCGCAATAGTTCGTCTGTTTATTTTTTAGTAATTGGGTTATAAGAATCGAATTGCCTCGTTTCTTGGGGAAAATGAGCATGAAGAAATACCTAGCGATTGCCGCATGTGTTGTGCTTAGCGGGTGTAGCACCGTCGAATGGGCGGAGATCCGTTCGTTGGTCAAGGTCGGTGATAATATCGCCATTTCCGATAGCGCGCAGGCGCTGGCGCAGGGCCGGGAGAATTTCGCCCTGGGCAATTATGGTATCGCTGTCGACTCGTTTAACGCGGCGGTAACGCTCGACCCCCAATCGGTCCGAGCACTGAACGGTTTAGCGGCCAGTTACGATAAACTTGGCCGGTTCGATTTGGCCGAGCGGTATTACGCCAGCGCGCTTGAAATCGATCCCCAATCACCAGTGACGTTGAACAACCTCGGGTATTCGAAATTGCTGCAAAAGAATTTCGACGAGGCGCTGCAGATGTTCGAATTGGCGGCGCGTCACGGACCCGATAACCCGCTGATCGCGGCCAATACAGAATTAGCGATCAACATGATGGGTTACGACACGCGGCGTTCGCCGCGCGAAGACGTTGCGGTGGTGGAATTGGCGGCAGCTCAAACGCCGACGAAATGGATCGAAAAAACCGCCGAGCGCGTTCACACTTTGATTACGCGACCCGATCCGGAATTTGTCGAACGCGCTTCGCAGCTTCAGGTCGATCCGCGCATTGCG
The DNA here is from genome assembly GCA_041633145.1 of Alphaproteobacteria bacterium. Classification (GTDB taxonomy): domain Bacteria; phylum Pseudomonadota; class Alphaproteobacteria; order UBA6615; family UBA6615; genus JBFKGW01. The sequence continues at coordinate 4,652 of JBFKGW010000093.1, read as the reverse complement.
AGTCTCAACGGTGCACGCCAGCAGTGAGGCGATTCACCTGGGATTGATCTTTAGTTTTAAGCACAGCCGATTACTTTTACTGGCGGGCGCCTTGCTGGCGCTATCCGCGTGCGATCAGCTCGGCCTGGGCGACAGCGCGAGTGAAGAGGAAGCCCTCGCCGAAACCGTCAACCCGGTACGCCAAGCCTTAGCCAACTCCGGATCTGTCGTCGACGCTGAGCGCGCCATCGAAAACCGCGATTACGAGCGTGCCTACAATATCTTGCGGCAATATCTTATCGCCAACCCAGACGACGAAGCGGCAAAGCTAATGTTAGCGCGGACCTATTTGGGCCGCGGCGAGGGCCGCAACGCGCAGACCGTTCTCGACACAATGTCGGAAGAAGCACAAGAAGCGCCGCGCGCGCACATGGTGCGCGGCTTGGCCTTGTTGCTAATCGGCAGTAGGAACGAAGCGACCGAGCAACTGGAAACGGCTTTGGCCGAGGATCCGTCGCTCTGGCAAGCGGCTAACGGCCTCGGCCTGGTTCACGACATCGAGGCCAGGTGGAGCGAAGCGGAGGCGAGCTATAAGAAGGCTCTTGAGATAAAAAGCGATTCAGCGACAGTGCATAACAACTTGGGATATTCCTATTTGCTGCAGGGTCGCATCGATGAAGCCACGGAGGCGTTCACCGCCAGCCTATCCTACAACCCCGACCTTGCCATAACCCGCTCCAACCTTCGATTGGCGCTGGCCGCCAAGGGCCGCTACGCCGCCGCCATCGCCGGTGCTGAACGGGAAGACCTGCCGCGTGTGCTGAACAACATCGGCTATGTCGCCATGTTGTTGGGCGATTTCGATTCAGCCGACACCTTCTTCAACCGGGCAATCGATGAAAGTCCGGTTTATTATGATGCGGCGGTCCAAAATCTCGAACGGCTGCAGACCCTGGTCGACAAACCTGCTGATGAACGCCCGGTCTCGCGCGCAATCGGTAGGAGCATCGGTAATTGACCCAATCGGTTATCGTCGCGTTATTTTTGTACGGCGCGATCTTGCTGCTGCTGGCGGCAGCGCTATGGGACGCGGTCACGTTAACCATCCCGAACTATCTGGTTCTCGCCGTCGCCGCCCTCTATGTGGCTAGTCTGACGGTCGCATTCGATCTGTCCGACATTCTGTTCGATCTGCTGGTCGCGCTCGCTGTCTTTGTCGTCTGCTTTGCGCTGTTCGCATTGAACTGGCTGGGCGGCGGCGACGCCAAACTGGCGCCTGGCGCGGCTCTCTGGGCCGGCCACAGCGGGATCTTGGAATTTATCATCGCGATGACCTTGGCCGGCGGCGTTCTCGCGATTGTGTTGCTGCTTATGCGGGCGGCATTGCGGACGGCCGGCGCGGCGCAAGACAATTTGCCGGTGGTGCTGCGATGGGCCAGCCCGGTACCCTACGGCATTGCCATCAGCGCCGGCGCGATCCTGGTAATCTGGCTGCAGCACAGCGCCATCCTTTTTGCCGTATCGATGCAATAGCGCGAAAATACCCGGCATAAAGTCTGTGCGGGTTTTTCTTCCATCGATTTAGCGATGCTACGCGTGCGCGTGTAAATCATCGCTGAGTTTTGAATATTAGCCATCCTGAATATTACGGCGGCAGGGGATGGGCCCTGCAATTATTACAGTCTATCCGGGAGTTCGGGCTGTTTGCGCGAAAATTGCGTCTCGCAAGCCAACGGTGCCACGTATGCCATACGCTTTGACAAATTTCCCTAAATTTCAGTCTGTTACGGCGCTGCTCCCGTAACGTAAGTGTGGGAAATATGTCTCACCGTATCAGAAAAATCACACTACTTAACATTAATGTTGCCGCGCCGCTGAGAGGAAGTTATACGATTAATCACTTAATCTATTCTCCAATTTTTGTATCGAGGGGGACATGCGGCTTTTAGGATTAGCAGGCGCTACTTTAGCACTTTCGGTAGCGTGGACAGGCGCTGCGCAAGCGGTCAGCCTGCAGGAGGCGGTCGATAAGGCCGTTGCGTCTATTCCGTCGATTGGCTCCGCGCGGGCGTTGCGACAATCGTCGGAAGAGCGGGTGCGGGTTGAACGGGGCGCGTTGTTCCCGGTGGTCAACATCCGCGGCGAAACGGGGGCCCAGTACACCGATTCACCGACCACGCGAGGCCGCGCTTCGCGCCCGCCCGGCGGCGATGGCGACACCACCTTGTGGCGCAATGAAGGGCGGATCGTCGCGAACCAGTTGCTGTACGACGGCGGCACGACCTTCAATCTGATGGACGAAGCGCAGAATAACTTGGTCGCCGCGACCTTCCGGGTCGACGACGCCAAGCGCTCGGTCGCGCTCCAGGCCATTGCCTCTTACATCGACGTGTTGCGCAACCGTGAGTTCGTCGCGATCGCCGAAGACAATATCGCGGCCCATGAGCGCCTGCTCGATAACGTGCGCCGGCTGGTGCCGGCCGGCCGCGCGGCAGATTCCGATGTGTCCCAGGCAGAGGCCCGTCTGGCGCTGGCGCAAGCCAATTTCGAGAACCGCCGCGGTGAGTTGGCCGACGCCGAAACCCGCTATTTCCGGTCAGTCGGCGAGGCGCCGGGCGAGCTCGACCCGGTCGGCGCCGTACCCAGCCCGGCCGATATCGACGTCGAAGGCCAGGTCCAGCAGGCGGTGCGGCTCAATCCTGAACTGGCGGTGGCGCGAGCGATAATCGACGCGCGCCAGAGCGCCAACGACGCGACCAAAGGCCTGTTCCTGCCGCGCCTGGAGCTCGAGTTGTCGGCCAGCGAAGGCGACGACCTCGATGGCGTTCAGGGCCGCGACAGCGACTATCGCGCGTTGCTGGTAATGACCTGGAATCTCTACCGCGGCGGCTCCGATTCCGCCCGCCGGCGCGAAACCCAGGCGGCCGTCACCGCGGCTAAGTTCGACGAGGCCGACACCCTGCGCTTCGTTCGCGAGCGGGTCGAAGCGTCGTTCGATTCGTTCGAGAAGAACGGCGCGCGTATCCCGCCCTTGCAGCGCCGGGTTGACGAAAACCGCAACCTGATCGTCGCCTACGAGCGCCAATTCGAGCTCGGTCAGCGCACCCTGCTCGACCTGCTCGACGTGCAGAACGAGCTGTTCGTCTCGCGCGCCGAGTTGGCCGACGCCCAGCACAGCGGCCGCTTCGACTATTTCGACCTGATCGCCGCCTCGGGCGAGCTGAGCACGCTGTTCGGCATCAGACCGGAGACGCAAGTCACGGTGAAGGTCTTCGAATAGCCGACTACTACCGAATTATTTTGCCAGAAAGGCGCGGCCCGGCCGCGCCTTTCTTTTTGTTTGGTTTTTATTTGCTGTCGCAACGGCCTGCGCGATCGTCGCACGACTCTATTCTCCCCCAGTTGGCGGGCAGGACTAGTCATATTGGGTATTATTGCATGATACCGGTGCGCCGGCCTTAGCCCCGGAAAGCCGATTTCATCCGCCGCTGGCGTTGGCTGGGCGGCAATTTTCAGCGCCGCAAAGTTAACCTTAAAACCCGAGTTGGCGGTTACCGCCACCTTCAGGCGGAAATACAGTTAATAGGCAAAATTTTATCCGAATCTTCTTTGAATTTGAGGCGAAGTTCCTTAATAATTCGTAAATGTTTAACAAGAGGTTAAAGGGCAACGCGGCGCCGCAGGAAGCGCGCCGCTAGAAGGCAAGCCCCCTCGCCCCGTTTGGCGCATCCAGGCGCACGAAGGAGATTAGCATGGCTCAGGTACGGATTACCCACCAAGACGGCACCGTCGATACGATCAGCACGACCGGCGCCTCTGAAGAGATCCTCGTCCAGCAGGGCGACAAGATCGAGGTGCTCGGCGCATCGCTGCGCGAAGCCACCGTCGAGGGCAACAACTACGTTGTCACTCTGGCCGATGCCGACGGCAGCACCGTGCAAATCACCTTCGTCGACCTGTTCCTGTTGCTCGCCGTGGGCGACCCGGCGACCACGCCGGCGGCGCCGGATGCGACTACCCTGGTGATCGGCGAAGTGGCGATCGCCAGCATTGTTGACGCGCTGGCGCCGGTCGGCGGCCCCGCCGCCGGCGGCGATCTTGCCGGAGCGCTGACGCCGCGCGCCGGTGGTTCGCGCGACGCGCCCGAGGAAATCGTGTTCGATCCCATCATCAGGGATGAACCGCCGCGGCCCGATCCTTTCACCGACCTGCCGGCCGATGAGTTCCCGCCGCGCGATACCGAAATTCCCGACGTGGTAGTGGTAGACGTCGAAGAGGAAGCGCCGGATCTGGTGCCGCCGACGGTAACGCCCGTCTCCTTCATCCATGACGAGACCGACGGCGAAGGTGGCCTCGGCGTACAGAACGGCCCGGGTGCGCCCGACCGTGGCGAAGGCGCAAACCCCGACAATGACGACATATTCTTCGCCGAGCTGTCGAGCAACGCGCAAGACTTGGTTTTCCTGATCGATCTGGAGTTCGAGGGGCTATTCCCCTTCGGTCAGGCGGCGGCCGACCTCAGCACCGCTGTCGGCGAGAGCTTTGCCTTCGATACCCTCCTCTTTACCGATTTAGTCGACAGTGGCCTCGAGACCGGCGGCACTGCCGATCCGCGAACCGTATACCTGACCACCGAGGCAGCGCCGTTTGGCGTCACGCCTCCCGCGGGCTCC
>JBFKGW010000092.1:0-7973 GCA_041633145.1 Alphaproteobacteria bacterium | reverse complement strand
GGCAGCGTCCGCGTTTCCGGGTTCCAGTTGTCGTACTCGCGCCGTGCGATCAGATATTTCGCATTGGGGAAGGTCGGCGCCCACTGGCCGTCGCGCAGCTCAGTGAACCAGCCGATATGATCGACATGGAGATGGGAACAGAATACGAAGTCGATCTCTTCGGGCGATACACCGGCGGCGCGCAACCGCTCGAGCCATGGCGTGTCGAGTTGGTGGACGCGCGGATAAGACGGCCTTTCTTTGTGGTTGCCGCCGCAAGCTTCGACCAGCACGGTAAACTGTTGAGTGCGCACGACCCAACCGTGGAGGCTGAGGATCAGCGCTTCCGCCGCGCGGTCATAGAAGACCGGCGCGAACCAGTCGATGTTCCGCTCGACCGCGTCGGCGGGCAGCGACGGCAACAGCTTCCAGGGATCAAGCGCCGGACTGCACATTTCGTGGATCCGGTCGAGCTGTAAGGACCCAATCGAGAAGGTGTTCATAGCTCATGTATCCCCCAATTTTTCAAAGCGACGGGAACCGTACTTGGTTTGCGCCGTCGGGGGAATGTGGGCGCCTTACCGTGGTCGACTACCGGAACAGGTCGAACCACCATTCACAGTACGAGACATCGGCCAGGGGCCGGCGCATGATCAAAATTTCGCAGAACATGCGCTCGCAATTATCGACCCCATGCAGCCAGACGCACACCGGCGTTGCCGCCAAGATCAAGACCGCCAAGAGACCGAGGCCGATGGCGAGCGCCTTCGCGGTTTCCTTGGTATCGCGTGAGATCATGGATTGCCCGCTAGGCTGTTCTGCTGTAGCGCCACTGTAAGAAGGCGACCGCCACCAGGGTAACAGCGTTCAGCGCGATCACGCCCTCGACGCGAGCGTTGGCAGGGGCGAGCGCGATCACAAAGGGGATCAGCGCGCTGCCGAGCAGCAGGGTGGTGGCAACACCGTAGCCGTAAAACGCCAGAAAGCCCCACCAGCGGCAGCGCCACAGGCCGGCGATGGCGATGATTGCCAGGGCGAGCACGCTCAGGAGCATCAGCGCAAAGGCGGTTCCGGCGCCGCCGTGTTCCAACAGGGGCAGGATAATGAGCGTGCGCGGTGGCACGACGAACGATATCAGCGTGATCACGGCAACGGCTTTGCAGAATATCGCGTAGCGCATGTTGACCACAGATCAGCACAACCCGTGCCGGGGTGCCAGAGGCGACCGTTGACTCATCGGGTGGTTGCCGTAGGTTTTGGTCGACATTCGATATGGCCTGACAGGAGAAAGGTGTCCCGTGCTTCACCTCGAACCGCTTGCGCCGGCGCTCGGCACCGAAGTCCACGATGTCGATCTGTCAGCGGGTCTGTCCGACGAGACGATTGCGTCGCTGCGGGCGGCCTGGTTGGAACATCTGGTGTTGGTGTTTCGCGGCCAGCAACTTTCGGACGCCCAATTGGTTGCCTTCAGCCGGCGCTTCGGCGAGCTCGACTCGGTGCCGGGCTGGGAGCCGTTCGCGCCCGAAGGGTTTCCCGAGGTTCTGACGATTTCCAACGTGACCGAGGGGGAGCAGGCGATCGGCGTTCTCGGCGACGGCGAGGCCGCTTGGCACACCGACATGTCCTATCTGGACCGGCCGCCGCCGGCGAGCCTGCTTTATGGCCTGGAAATACCGGCCGAAGGCGGCGATACCTGTTTTATGAATATGTACGCAGCGCTCGACGACCTGCCGGCCGATCTCCGGCACGACATTGCCGGCAAAGTCCTCAACCATGATTCGAGCTACGACAGCAGCGGCAAACTGCGCGCGACGCACGCCCCAGTCACCGATGTCAGCCAAGCGCCCGGCGCGCGCCACCCGATCGTCCGCGTTCATCCCGAAACCGGCCGCGCGGCGCTTTATCTCGGCCGGCGCCTCAACGCCTACGTAGTGGAAGAGACTGTCGCCGACAGCGAGGACTTGCTCGACCGGCTGTGGGTCCATTGCGAGCAGGAAAAATTCATCTATCGCCATAAATGGCGGCCGGGCGATCTGGTGATGTGGGACAATCGCTGCACCATGCACCGCCGCGACCCGTTCGATCCGGCGGCGCGCCGGCTCATGCACCGCACCCAGATCAAGGGCGACGCGCCGGTTCTGGCGGCGTAGCTTCGCGAACCGCTTTCACGAGCTACTATTGCGAATCAAGAACCCCGCCGCGCTCTGTGGCGGGCGGGGTTCATTCGACATTTTCGTCGTGGCCCGGAGCGTATGACCGGGCGTTCATCTTGGGACCGGGAGCGGCCTCCTCGACCGAATCCCTAGTCAAAAATTGTCTTCGATTGTGTGACCGGTGGGAAATTCAGGCGGTGTGCCTAGGCTACCGCGGTTTCCGCACCGTGGCCCCGCCTACCGGCGGGGCCGGTTGGACTGTCGGGTGGATTCATGCCTACGCACCTCCCTGATAGGGTTCGTCCTGGGAGGCGAAGATGGGAGCCTATCGACCGCGTCATCGAGGACGCGCAAACCGATAATCTCGCAACTTCGACGCACTAAACTATGCGCCTGACCGACACGTTTTTCAAGCGATTCGATATCACATTTTTAACCTGTCCGGACAAGGCCGGACGGTCACGATGTCAGGCAAAGACCGTGGTCGGGCTGGAAGCTCAGGTAAACCTTTTGTCCCGGCGTGAGCTGCTCGAAGTGGTCGATCTGGATGCCGACTTCGTGGCAGCCCACCTGGACCCGGCATTCGAGGAAATTGCCGAGATAGACGGTGTCGATCACATTGCCTTCCAGCACGTTGCCGTTGGCGGCACCGTTCGGCGCCTCGAGGTGCAGCGCAATGTCTTCTGGCCGTAGGCTCAAGAACAACGGATCACCCTGTTGCGCGCCGTCTCCGCCGACCGCCTTGATGTGCAGCGGCGGCCGATCGTCGCCGAGCGGAATTTCCATATCGCAGTAATCGCCGGTGCGGCCGAGCAGCGAGCCTTCGAGCAGGCTGGCGACGCCGATGAAGTTGGCGACGAAGGTGTTCACCGGATGGGCGTAGATGGTCTGCGGGTCGCCGATCTGCTGGATCACCGCCTTGTCCATCACTACCACCCGGTCGCTCATCACCAGCGCTTCGGATTGGTCGTGGGTGACGAACACCGAGGTGATGCCAACCTCTTTTTGCAAGCGCACGATCTCATCGCGCATTTGCTCGCGCAATTTGGCATCGAGGTTGGAGAGCGGCTCGTCGAACAGAATGACCTTGGGCTCGTAGACGATCGCGCGCGCCAGCGCGACGCGCTGGCGCTGGCCGCCGGAGAGCTTGGTGGCGTACCGCCCGGCGAGATGGTCGAGGCCGACCAACTCGAGCGCCCGCGTGGTCTGTTTCTTGATGACCGAACCGGAGGCGCGGCGCACCCGCAAGCCGTAGGCCACGTTGTCGAACACCGTCATATGGGGCCAGACGGCGTAGCTTTGGAACACCATGCCGATGTTACGGTGTTCGGGGAACAGGTAGATGCCCTTCTCGGGCGAGACGACGATTTCGTCACCGATGCGGATTTCGCCACCCTCCGGCCGCTCCAGGCCGGCGATGCAGCGCAGGGTCGTCGTCTTGCCGCAACCCGACGGGCCGAGCAGGGTGACGAACTCACCTTCGGTAATCGACAAATTGAAATCGGCGACCGCCGTTTCCGGGCCGAAATGCTTATACAGATGGTCGATCTCGACCATGCCTTTTTGCGCCTCGGTCATGGCTGCACCGCCAAGGTGTGGTCGGGGTCGAGTTGCAGGTAGACCTTCTCGCCTTGCTTCAAGCCCATGCGCGGATGGGCGATGACCTTCCACTCGAAATCGCCCCAACGCACCCGGCAATCGACGTAGCTGCCGAGGAAAATAGCCTGCAGGACTTCGCCTTCGAGGTCGTCGGCGCTGCCGTTTTCTCGCTTCGCCCGGACATTTTCCGGGCGCACCGACAGCACCGCGTCGGCGCCTTCGTTCATGCCCGGACTCAACAGGCAGGGGACCCGGATATCCTGGCCGTGTCCGGTGATTTCAACGGCGCCGCGGCCCGGTTCCGATACCTCGACGACTCGTCCTTTGAGCAGGTTGGCGACACCGATGAAGTTGCTGACATATTCGTTGACCGGCCGGCTGTAGATTTCCAGCGGTCCGCCCCGCTGTTCGATGTGGCCCTTGCTCATGACGATGATCTCGTCGCTCATCACGAGCGCCTCGGACTGATCGTGGGTGACGTAGATCGAGGTGATGCCGACTTCGTTCTGAATGCGCTTGAGCTCGACCCGCATCTGCTCGCGCAGTTTCAGATCGAGGTTCGATAACGGCTCGTCGAACAGCAGCAGGCGCGGATTAGAGACGATGGCGCGCGCCAGCGAGGCACGCTGCTGCTGGCCGCCCGACAGTTGGGTGGCGAGCTTATCGGCCATGTCGGTCAGGCCGACCAGCGCCAACACGTCGGCCACGCGATCGTCGATTTCCGATTGGGCAATCTTGCGAATTTCCAGCGGGTAGGCGACGTTTTCGGTAACCGTCATATGCGGCCAGATGGCGTAGCTCTGGAACACCATGCCGATATCGCGTTTTTCCGGCGGCAGGAAGATGCCTTCGCGCGGCGAGGTGTAGACCACATCGCCGACGCGGATCCGCCCTCCATCGATACTGTGCAGGCCGGCGATGGACATCAACGTGGTCGTCTTGCCGCAGCCCGATGGTCCCAGCAGGGTCAGGAAGGCGCCCTTGGGAATACCGAAGGAAATATCGTCGACGGCACGGTCGTCGCCGAACCACTTGACGAGGTTTTGTACTTCCAGATACGAGCCCGAGAGCTTTTCGGTAGCCATTTTCAGTAATCCCTCGGGATCAGGCGGTGAGGGCTTCGCGCCCGGCAACCCGCCGGAAGGCGTAAATGGCGATCAGCAACAGCACCGTCTGTGCCATCGACAACGCCGCGGTGAGCGGTTCGTTTTCGAAGTTCGTCAGGTAGTAGACGCCAACCGAAAGCGTTTCCGTCCCTGTGCTGAACAGGATGATCGAGATCGACAATTCGCGCAGGAAAATAATGAACAGCAGGATCCAGCCGGCAAATATTCCCGGCTTGAGCAAGGGAATGGTGATGCGCCGCAACGTGGTGAACCAGGACGCGCCGGCCATACGCGAGCTTTGGTCGAGCTCCTCGGAGATTGCCAGCATGATCGAGGAAATATTGCGCTGGCCGTAGGGAAAGAAGCGCGTGATGTAGCCGAGCATGAGGATCCACAAGGTGGCGTAGATCGGCGTTTGGATGAAGGTGACCAGAACGCCCATGGCCAGCACGATGCCGGGGAAGCCGATCGGCACCACCGACAGGAAATCGAGCAAGCGGACGCCGAACCCCTTGGTGCGGTGGATCATGTAGCTGACGACCAGCGCCAAGACCATCGCGATGGAGGCGCCGCCGAAGCCCAAAATCAAACTGTTGACGATGCCATTGGTCGCCGACTGGATTGACTCTGGTCGCCACCAGAACAGGGTTTTCACGTAGTTGTTGAACGTCATCTGGTCGGGAATGATGGACCCCGTCCACACCGGATGCAGGCTGACAACGATCAGGCAGAAGATCGGCAGCACGACGGCGACCAAGATGAACGTCAGGTTGTAGCCGAAGGCGACCCAACGCCACTTTCCGAGGTCGAGGACGTTGGGGCGAAAGCCCTTGCCGGTGACTGTGGTGAACGAACGCGGTGCGATGTAGCGCTGCTGAATCCAAATCAGGAACACCGTGATCGCGCCCAGCGACATCGCCATGGTCGCGCCGAGGAAGTGGTTGGCATCGTCGCCGACGGCCTTGGAGAAAATCTGGGTGGTTAGCGTTTCCCAACCGTAGGGCGCGCTCAGCTTGAACGGCACGCCGAATTCGCCGGCGCTGGTGACGAACACGATGATCGCGCCGGAGAGAATGCCCGGCATCACCAGCGGCAGGGTCACCGTCATAGTGGTCCGCAGCAGGCCAGCGCCGGTAGTGCGCGCACTGTCTTCGAGCGAGGGGTCCATGCGGCGTAGCGACCCGACGACGAACAAATAGACCAGCGGCGCGAAGAATATTCCGGTGACCCAGATGACACCCCAGATATTGTCGACATTGAGCCAGTAGCCTTCGAAGCCGAAAATATCGCGCGCCCAGGCGTTGAGCAGACCGGTTTGCGGCTCGCCGAGATTGTGCCAGGCAATCGCGCCGACAAACGGGCTGAGGAAAAAGGGGATCAGATTGTAGGGTTCGAGATAGTCGCGCCCCGGGCAATTGGTGCGGGCGTTGATCCAGGCCAGCGATACTCCGAGGGTGGTGGCCAAAACCGTCGAACCGGAGCTGATGATCAGCGTGTTGACGAATGCCTTGGGAATAACACGATCGGTAAACAGGGTGACGTAATTGCCGAACCCCCAGGTGGTGTCCCAACCGAGCGGATCGAGAACCCGGAAACTGCTTATGAACAGCGTCAACAACGGCAGTATCACGGCGGTGCCGACGATCAGGCTGACCACGATGGTGATGATATTTTCCTGGGTCAACAGGGAGCGCAGGCGATTGGCCCACAACGAGCGTTCAATGGTTCTCGGCAGGGTTTCCGTGGTCATCGATTTCCCAAATCGCTATCGGCGGTTGCGCCGCGCCAGCAGTGTTTTCGATCAGTCCGGCACTGCACAGGCTCTAATTCTTGCAGCGGTGGGACTCCGCGGCCAGGCGGAGCCCCATCCTAAAACGACTACTTCAGTCTACCTGAAGTTATCCTGCCACAAACCGCGAACGTCCTTGAATTGTGCCTGGGCGCCGACCCAGTCCTTCATGCCGATGAGCTTGTGCTTGCTCAGATCAAGCAAATAAGGCGCAGCAGCGGCCGGCGGGGTGTAACCTTCGCGCAGGCTGTAGATCGCCTCGCCCTCGACGAAGATGTCCGAACCTTCCTTGCTCAGCAGGAACTCGACCAGAAGTTTGCCGGCATTTGGGTTTTTGGAGCCCTTGAGGACCGCCGTCTGGTTGCCCAACAAGACCTGGCCTTCCTTGAAGTAACCGATCTTGATCTTGCCGGCGAGATCGGGCGACTTCAGAACATTCTGGTAGACGCGGCCCGACAGGTTCCACATGTCGAACGGACGCTGGCACGAGATGACCATCTGCATCTTCGGTTCGGTGCGGAACTCGACGATCGGGTCGGTCGTCTTCAGCGCCGGCCAGAATTTGTCGAAATCGACGACGCCGGCTTCGCTGAGCGCGATCACCGTGTTGGTGTAAGTGAAGCTCTTGGTGATGTCTGAGGAAATCGTCATGCCTTTGAGCGATTCCTTGATGGCGTCGGCATAGGAGGTGACGTTGAAATTCTCCATACCGGGGCATGAAGCGTTCCACACTGGCTGGAAGGTGTAGGCCAGCGGTGTCACGACATGGGGATAGTCCGAATACTGTCCGGCCGACTTGACCAGACCTTCGCTATCCTTCCAGTAGCCGCTGTCTAGCTCGAGGAACGCGCCGCGCTCTTTCGCAGAGGCGAAGAAACCTGGCGCGCTGACCAGGATAACGTCGACAGTGAGCTTACCGGCTTTGATTTCCTGAGTAACCTGAGCCACCGTGGCGCCGGTGCCTTTACGCAGGTTGTTGAACTTGAATCCGTCGCCCAAGCCGTAACGTTCTTTGAACGCCGCAGCCATGCGCTGGCTAGTACGATCGCTGAACAGCGGGTTGATGATGGTGACTTCGCCTTCCGCTTTGGCGGCTTCGATCAGCGCTTTTTCTTGCGCATTCAACTCGGCCGCATTGGCCAGCGTCGCGGCGCCCAATAGGGCAACCGCCGACACGGCGCCAACGGCCGCGCTTGTCAATAATTTCATGTACTCCTCCCAATGTTGGGCGGCGCCCCCGCACTTCAGAGCAACGCCCGTGATCATCCCATGGGCTCAGGAAAATAAGCCCTATTTTCGTTGGTGCGCATGAGCCTTGAGACCCGGTGAGACACTCGAACATCCGGT
>JBFKGW010000091.1:0-8016 GCA_041633145.1 Alphaproteobacteria bacterium | reverse complement strand
GCTGGTGTTCGGCGTGAAGATCAACGGCGACGTGCGCGCCTATCCGCTGCGCATCCTCGACTGGCACGAGATGTTCAACGACGTGATCGGCGGCGTTCCGGTCGCGCTGGCCTATTGCACCCTGTGTGGCTCGGGTATTCTCTACGAAACCACTGTGGATGGCCGCGACCAGCCCTTCGAGTTTGGTTCGTCGGGCTTTCTCTACCGCTCCAACAAGCTGATGTACGACCGCCAGACCAATTCCCTGTGGAACCAGTTCACCGGCGCCCCGGTGGTCGGCGAACTGACCAACTCAGGCATCGTTCTGAAAACGCGGCCGGTGGCGATCACCACCTGGCAAGATTGGTTCGCCAAACACCCGGATACCAAGGTGCTGTCGCTGGATACCGGCTACAGCCGCGATTATACGCCGGGCAGGCCTTACTTCGAATATTTCGCCAGCCCCGACACCATGTTCCCGGCGCTGCTCCATGACACTAGGCTGCCGACCAAATCCTATGTCTTCGCCCTGCGCGGCGAACCCAGCGAGAAAGCCTGGGCGCTGTCGCTATTCCACGGCGGCGCGGTGATCAACGACACCGCCGGCGGCGAACCGGTGGTGCTGATCGGCGATACGGCGACCCGCACGGTGCGCGCCTACGCTTCCGAAGGCCGCCAATTTATCGCAACCGAGGGCAACCCGCACCTTGTCCGGGCCGACGGTCAAGACTGGCAGGTCACCGAGGATGCCCTGGTGCCGAACGACGGCGAACCGCTGCCGCGCCTGGCCGGCCACATCGCCTACTGGTTCGCCTGGCAGAACTTCAAGCCGCAGGCAAAAGTGCGCGTCGAATAAGCGGCATTCACACCGAAACGGCACAGCGAAAGCGACATCCCAATAAATCGGGCCGCGCCACCGGCGCCTTCGCGGAATCACCGCCCAGTGTCCTCATTTTATGGATTATGCAGCCACAGCCGTCCGCAAACGCTAACCCGCGCGGTCACAGCGATGCCGGTTCGGGCAGGTTGGTCCAGGCGACGACATCGCCGAGCAAAACTTCGTGGGATTCGGAGCCCAGCCAGAACGGCCCAAAGCGGTGAGCCGCAGTCACGTAGCGCTTGCCGTTATATTCGGTGGTCACCAGAACGTCGGTGCCCTCGTCCGGCGCCTTATCGGCGATACTGATCCACTCGACTTGCATCCCTCATCCCTCGTTGGTCGCGCTGTCGGCCGCAAGCTGCCAGCGTTTCGCGCAACCGTCGTTCCTATTTGCGCACCGCGTCTTTAGCGACAACCTAGCGCCTGAAACGCGGCGCGAAAAGATAAAGCGCAAAATTGGTGGTTTTGTAGGCGATATCGACCAGCGTTTGGTTGCCAAGTGGTTCGCTCTTGACTCTTTCGTTCACCACCCCCATTATGTGAGTGAATACTCACTTAATTAAGCACATGCGAGACGGTACTGCTACTAAACTGCAGATAGATCGTACGGCACTCAAGCTGTTCGCCGAGAAGGGAATCAAGGAGACCACAACCCGCGAGATTGCCGCCGAGGCTCAGATTGCCGAAGGAACGCTGTACCGGCATTACAAGAGTAAAGACGAGCTCGCCTGGATTTTGTTTCGCGACAACTACGCCGAACTCGGGCGCCAGCTCAATCGGGTGCAAGCGGTAGAAGACTCCGCCAAGGACAAGATACAAGCGATGATCCGCTATTTCTGCCACGTCTACGAAGCCGACCGCGACATGTTCACCTATCTGTTCCTGGCGCGGCACGACCACATCCAGCAGATCGACCGGCATCAGCCAAACCCCTATCTGGTGTTCCGCCGCGTGGTCAGCCAAGGCATGCGCTCGGGCGAGATCCCCAGGCAAGATCCCGATGTCGCCGCCTCGATGGTGATGGGCGTGGTGTTGCAGGTCATCGACTCACGGATCCTCGGCGGCCGCATCAAACGCAGCATCGCCAGCCTAGCCGACACCATCGCCGACGGCTGCTGGCGGGTGCTCGGTGCGCCATAATTTTATTTACGCTTAGAATGAGTGAGTGCTCACTGATTTAAGGGAGAGCGCGATGACACTAGGCAACGAAACGTTCGGACCGGGCTATCGGACGGCGCGGACCGTCGGCGACAAGCAGCCGGTTCATTGCAACGAAATGTCGGCGCTTGTTGGCACCCGCGTTGCCGTGGAACGCGAGGCCAGGCCCCAGCTCAACCGCGCCATCGGCTTCACCAGCCTGCTGCTCGGCGTAGCCTCAGGCATGATCCTCGGCCTGTGGTCGTTTGGCGGCCCGCTGCCGGTGCCCGAGGGCATCGGTGGTTACGACGAACTGGCGCGGCGCTTCCTGCGGCTCGGTCATATCGCGTTTTTCGGGCTGGGGCTGATCAACCTGGCGATCGCCGGCCATTGCAGCCGCTTGAATTTTAGCCCGGCGGCGCGGCGGCGCGCGCTGCTACTGATCAATCTCGGCAATGTCGGTCTGCCGCCGCTGCTGCTGGCCGCCGCCTGGCAGCCGGTTCTGCTTTACCTGATGCCGCTGCCGGTTGTGTGCGTCTTTACCGCGTTGCTGCTGACCGCCGCGGCGGCGTGGCGCAGCCGGCCGCCGGAGACTTTTTGATTGTTGTGATCCAACGAAGGAGGGGACAATGACTACGCCCGTGCATATCAGTGAAAGTACACTTCGCAACGCAATTGCCAAATTCGCTTACATCGATCCCAAGAAAATCGAAGCGACGTCCGATTTCGGCGACGATCTCGGGCTGGACAGTCTCGACCGGCTCGAGCTGCTAGCCGAGATCGAAGAGCGGCACGGCATTCTGCTACCGGACGACCAGCTGACGCAGATCTGGAACCTGGGTGATTTGGTGAAGGCTCTGAACGCCAGCAGGCAGGACACCACGTCATGAAGATCGGCCTGATCGCCATGAGCGGCGTGCGGGTGCGCGACCCGGAGCTGATCGCGCTCGGGGTCACGCTGCCCGGGTTCGTCAACCGGGGCAAGGTGATCGCGACGTTGCCGAGCCTCGGTCTGTTGACTGTCGCGGCGCTCACCCCCGACGACATCGAGGTAGAGTACCTCGAAATCGACGCCCTGCCGGAACGGCAACTCTCTGACGACTTTGACCTGGTGGCGATCTCCTCGTTCACCGCGATGATCGACGATGCCTACGCGTTGGCCGACCGCTACCGCGCCGCCGGCGTCCCGGTCGTGCTCGGCGGCCTGCACGTCTCGCTGATGCCCGACGAGGCGGCGGCCCACGCCGATGCGATCGTGGTCAATGGCGCCGAGGGCGCGTGGCCGCAGCTGATCGAAGATCTCCGCGCCGGTCGACTGCAGAAACGCTACAGCGGCCTGCGCAGTGGCGTGTTCGCGCCGGAAGTCTATGCCCAGCCGCGCTTCGATCTGCTGCGCGGGCGGCCCTACAACCGCATTACCGTGCAGACCTCGCGCGGCTGCCCGCACGATTGCGAATTCTGTGCCGCCAGCCTGCGCATCACCGACCGCTACCAGCAGAAGCCGGTGGCGCTGGTGATCGACGAGATCAAGGCGGCACGCGACGTCGTCGACCATCCGTTCTTCGAGCTTGCCGACGACAACACCTTCGTCAACAAGAAGTGGTCGAAGCAATTTCTCAAGGCAGTACGGCCGCTCAACATCCACTGGTTTACCGAAACCGATATCTCGGTCGCCGACGATGACGAACTGCTCGACCTGCTCGCCGAGAGCGGCTGCCGGCAGATACTGATCGGCCTCGAGAGTCCCAACGCGCGTTCGCTCGACGGCGTCGACACGCGCCACTGGAAGCGCCGGCACCTCGACCGCTATCTCGAGTCGGTGGAGAAGATCCAGTCGCGCGGCGTCACCGTGAACGGCTGCTTCGTCATCGGCCTCGACGGCGACACCGAGGACAGTTTCGAAGAGCTGCGCGACTACATCGTCGCATCGAAATTGCTCGAGGTGCAGATCACCGTACCGACGCCGTTTCCCGGCACGCCGCTATACCATCGGCTGCGCCGCGAAGGCCGCCTGCTACGCGAGCGGTTTTGGGATCGTTGCACCCTGTTCGACGTCAACTTCCAGCCGAAGAATATGTCGGTTGAGACACTTGAAGCTGGCCTGCGCTGGCTGTTCACCGAGATCTACAACGAGCGCGAGCTGCTGCGCCGCCGGCGGCACTATATGGAGATCATCAAGCAGAACGCCGGGCGGAACCCGCGCAGATCCCACTCAGACGGTTCGACGCGCCGCGACGCAAAGCCGCGGGATACTGTTGCGCTGCCCGCACAGCCATAGCAGTCAAAACCAACCTTAGCTCGGCACAGGCCCGTTCAATACGGCGTCTTATCCGCCTTCGTCTTCCAGCTCTGATAGACCGCCCGGGCGTCGTCGTAGAGCTCTTGCATCTGGATGACCGGCGTGTCGCGCTGCTCGATCGGCTTCGCCAATTGGTCGAAGAAATACTTGTCGTCGAAGCCGATGTCTTCGGCCTCTTCGGGCGGTAAGACGTAAAACAGGCGGTCGATGCGGGCCCAGAAAATGCTCGCCATGCACATCGGACACGACAGGCCGATGCAGTACATGTCGCAGCCCTCGAGCGAGAAATTGCCCAACGCCGCCGCTGCGTTGCGGATTGCCGTGACTTCGGCGTGGGCGGTCGGGTCGTTGGTCTCCAGCACCCGATTGAACCCTTCGCCGATGATCTGGCCGTCCTTGACCACGACGGCGCCGAACGGCCCGCCGCTGCCTTTCTCCATCCCCTCGCGCGATAGCTCGATGGCGCGGCGCATGAACGCCTCGTGAGACATCTTCGCTCCTGCCGCGGTCGCGCGGGCCCGCGGCTACTCCGCCGCCTGCTGCTGCCGCCACGAAGCCGTGTTGGCGAGTGTCGCCAA
Organism: Alphaproteobacteria bacterium; assembly: GCA_041633145.1. Classification (GTDB taxonomy): domain Bacteria; phylum Pseudomonadota; class Alphaproteobacteria; order UBA6615; family UBA6615; genus JBFKGW01. The sequence goes on along the minus strand of JBFKGW010000091.1, from coordinate 3,143 downwards.
CGGCGTCACCATGCCCGGGTCGAACGGGATCGGCGCGACCCCGGCGGCGATTTTTTTTGGCCAGGCGGGATCGGCCAGCGCCCCCTTGGCAATGGCGCAGAAATCGCCCTCGCCTTGCGTCAGCGCCCGTTCGGCTTCCGCTGGGTCGTGCAGCTTGCCGTTGGCGATCTGCGGCAGGCCCGAATAGCGCTTGGCTAGTCCCGCCAGGCTCCGGTCGGTGCCGAACACCGGCGCGCAACCGAGATGGGCGCTGCAATCGATGAACATGTTGCCGATGTCGCCAATCTTGCCGAACACGACCTTGGCGTCGTCGTCCCCGCCCGGCCAGGAGTATTCGAGATCGTTGACCTTGGTCTGGGAAATCCGCACCCCGACCGGCACCGCCGGATCGATGGCGGCGCGCACCGCGGTCATGACATCGACATGGAAGCGCGCACGGTTTTCGATGGCGCCGCCATATTCATCGGTGCGCTGGTTGGTGTAGGTGGTGAGGAACTGGTCCATCAGATAGCCGTTGGCGCCGTGCACCTCGACGCCGTCGAAGCCAAGCTCGATGGCGCGCTCAGCGGCGGCGGCAAACGACGCGACCACTTTGGCCATCTCGTCGCGGCTGATCTCGCGCGGCGTCTGAAACGGACCGTTGCCGTTATAGCGCGGAATCTGCTCGCCGAGCGGCTGCACCACCGAAGGGGCGATTGAGCCCTCGACCCAGTTATTGCCCTGGTTCACCGCGCCAGCGTGAAACAGCTGCATGAAGAATGGCACACCCTCTGCGTGCACCGCCTCGACCACCTTGCGCCAGCTCTCCTGCTGAGCGTCGTTGGCGATGCCGGGCTGTTCGCTATAGCCCTGGCTGTATTTGAGATCGATGTAGGTGGCCTCGGTCATCACCAGGCCCCAGCCGCCACGGGCGAACTCGGTGTAGTAGTCGACCATCGTGTCGGTAGCCAGCCCGTCGACCGTCGCGCTGGTCCGGGTCATCGGCGACACGATGGCGCGGTTGGCGAGTTCCACGGTGCCGAGCCTGCCCGGCGAAAACAGGGTCGGGTAGGCCTCAACCCCTGGTCCAGTCAATGTCATGTCGTTCCCCGTCGCTGTTGGTCTTGCTGGCTGCGTCAAGTGATATGGGCACGCGTCGGTGTTCGGCAACCAACTAGCGCTCGATCGGCACGCCGACCAGACTGCCCCATTCGGTCCACGAACCGTCATAGCTACGCACCCGCTGATAGCCCAGCAGTTCGGTCATGGCGAAATAGGCCAGTGTCGCCCGGTGGCTGAGTCGGCAATAGGAAATGATGTCCTTGTCCGGCGTCGCGCCGCGTGCTTCGAGCAAAGCGCGCAGTTCGTCCGCCGGCTTGAAGCTCATATCCTCGGTCAGCAGATCGGAAAAATGCAGGTGCTTGGCGCCGGGAATGCGCCCCGAGCGCTCGGCGCCGACATCGGGCGCGCCGGGCACGTTGACCCGCTCGCCGCTATATTCCTCGGGCGAGCGGTGGTCGAGCAGCACCGTTTCGCCGCCTGCTGCGATATCGTCGAGGCGATCGAGCACATCCTTGCGCCGCGCCCGCATGGCGTCATTACGGCCAGCGTTGGGGGCGTAGGCGGCGGGCGCGACCGTCGGGCGCTCCGTCGATTTGGGCCGACCCTCCTTATCCCAGCGTACGCGCGCGCCGTTCAGGATGCGCACGTCCGGGTGGCCCATATAGCTCATCACCCACCAACCATAGGTGCCGAACTGCGGCGGGTCGCCGTAAAGCACGACCGTTGTGTCATTGGAAATGCCGGCGGCGGCGCAGCGGCGAGCGAACTCTTCCGGACTGGGAAAGTCGCGCACCGTGTCGTCCCAACACCAGTCCTTCCAGAACCAACCCTGGGCGCCGGGGATGTGCCAGTCGTCATAGGAGTCGGTGCCGACCCAGTTGAGTTCGATGATCCGCACCGCCGGGTCATCGAGATGCTGCTCCAGCCATTCCGGCTCGACGAGCTTATCGGACGCCATGATCGACTTTCTCCCCCTTATGGTCGCCGCAGCGGCGCGGCGGGCTTATAATTGGACGCCAGTTAACGCGGCGCGTGCGGCAAAATCAATGGCGCGACCGACCGCAAGCAGACGGAGGTGATCCGGTGACATTCTCAACGATTGCCGTGATGAGCCCCGGCGACATGGGTCACGCGGTCGGGCGCACCCTGCATGAGCAGGGTTACCGCGTGATCACCGCGCTCGCCGGCCGCAGTCCGCGTAGCCGCGACCTCGCCGAGCGGGGCGGCTTGGAGGATGTCGACACGCTGTCGCGTTTGATCGCGGAGGCCGATCTGGTGCTCTCGATCATGCCGCCGGCCGCCGCCGAAGCCTTTGCGCACAGCGCCGCCGATGCCATGCGGGAGACTGGCACCGCGCCGCTCTTTGCCGATTGCAACGCCATCGCGCCGGCGACCACGCGCACAATCGCGGACATTATCGCCGCCGCGGGCGCCGCGTTTGTCGACGGCGGCATCATCGGCGCGGCGCCCGGCAAGGCGACGCCGCCCCGGCTCTACGTCAGCGGTCCCGATGCCGACCTGATGCTGCCGCTTGGCGGGCCCGAACTCAACGTGGTGCCTCTAGGTCCCCAGATCGGCCGCGCGTCGGCGGTAAAGATGTGCTATGCGGCGCTGACCAAGGGCACGATGACGCTGGACACCGCAGTGCTCCTGGCGGCGACCCAACTGGGCGTCTACGACGAGCTCAAGTCCGAATTGGCCAGCAGCCAGCAAGCCGCCTTCAACCGGATGAATAAACGGGTGCCGTGGCTCGCCGCCGACGCGGAACGGTGGACCGGCGAGATGGAGGAAATCGCCGCGCCCTTTGCCGCCGCCGGCCTGCCGGGAAATTTTCATCACGCCGCCGCCGATATCTTCCGCGTGCTGGCGGCGAGCCCGCTCGCGGCGGAAACCCGCCAGACCGCCGACCGCGACCGCACGCTCGATGAAGCAGTGCAGGTGTTCGCTGCGGCGCTCAGCGCGCCGCGGGACGCCGCCCAGTAGATCGCCCTGTGGAACGGTTCGGCGACCGCGCCTTGGGTTTCTGCTCGGCGCGGCCGCTGGCCTTCGCCTTGGTCAATTTACGCAAATGGCGGCCAAGCGTTTCCAGCTCGGTCCGCTCG
>JBFKGW010000090.1:0-8021 GCA_041633145.1 Alphaproteobacteria bacterium | reverse complement strand
GGTTAGTTCCTTAAGTTTGAAGGTAAGAACGGCAACTTGGTCGTTTTGTCTGGTTGGCGCCTTTTGTTCAAAAAATTCCTTCAAATCTTTGCGCCCTTTCTCATCGAGTAAATTGGGAACGATTTTCCAGCTCGCGACTTTGGCTGACGCTTTCTTTTTCGATTTTTGCTTGCCGCCTCCGCTATCAGCGCTCCCGGACTCTTCATCTTGGGGCTCCCCATCAGATCGCAATTTTGATTGCTCCATCTGATGGTCAATTTTTGCAAATTTGTCCAACATAGCGTCGGCGCGTTCCATGACCGTGTCAAAGGCTTCGCTGTCCGACTCGATATCGATTGTTCCATTCTTGATATCGATTTTTAGCTTTACTTGGTTCATCACTTAGCGGCCTTCTATTTCCGAGTTTCGAACCATATGGCGTGTGTCTGAGTCTTTACAAGGCCCTCAACGGAAATTTTTGTAAGGAATTGAGGCTACAAGAGCTGGGTCTGGCAAGGCCCATGCCGGTAATTTGAAGTGTCGGACTCCGTGGGTCACACAGAATCTTGCGCATCTCGCTTAGCGCTAGGATTGTGTCCTAACCCCCTGCCGCGGCTTCGGGTTCAATAGGCTCGATGGCCGCGCTGGGCGCGCCGTCTTCCGCCACGCACACTCGGTCGCGGCCGGTTTCCTTGGCGCGGTAGAGCGCTTCGTCGGCGCGCCGCAGCAGCGCCTCCAAGCCCTCGTCATGGTTGCGATAGGCGGCGACGCCCATACTGACGGTGAAGGTGAAGCTGTGGCCGTCGGCCAGAATGGTCACTTCGTGGACCGCGTGGCGGATCCGTTCGGCGAGCTGGGCGGCCTGATCTGCCGGTGTTGTCGGGAGCAAAATGGCGAACTCCTCGCCGCCGATGCGCGCCAACAGATCGGCTTCGCGCACGTGGCGGCGGCAGAATTCGGCAAACCGCACCAGCGTGGCGTCGCCGGCGGCGTGACCATATTTGTCGTTGATCAGCTTGAAGCGGTCGAAATCGATGGTAATCACCGAGAGCGGCTCGCCGTAGCGCCGGGCGCGGGCGATCTCCGCTGCGGCGACGTCGAAGAACGAACGCCGGTTGCGCAGGCCGGTCAGCGCGTCGGTGGTGGCCAACCGGGTCAGCTCCTGCTCGAGGTTCTTCCACGCGGTGATGTCGCGCTGGATCGCGGCGAAGTGGGTGATTTGCCCGTCGTCGTTGCGCAACGGCACGATGTTGAGATCGAGCCAATAGGTGTGACCATCCTTGGCGTAGTTTTCGATCTCGGTGCGGATCGGTTGGCCGGCCTCCAACGCGGTGCGGATTTTCGCGTTGGTGTTGGGGTCGGTGTTCGGGCCGCGCAGCATGCGCGGCGACATGCCGATCGCTTCCGCTTCGGTGTAGCCGGTGACTTCGGTAAACGCCGGATTGACGAAGAGGATGGTCGGCCCGCCGCAGTCGAGGTCGTGCGCCGAAGTAATCACGACGATATCGTTGGTATTGTCCAGGATCTGCTTGAACAGCGTCACCGGGTCGAACAGCGGTGTATCCGGCACGGGGTCTCTCGGGCGCCATTATCGTTCGCATACGATAATGCGCCCAAGAAGGTTAATAATTTCTTCCCAGCGATCTTTGGCTGCTGCAACCCATATCCGCGCCGCGCCGTTCAACTGGCGCGCGGCGGATATTCATCGTTTATCGAAAGCTTCGACCTCGCCGGGGCTGAGGTCGCCATCTTCGTCGACATCGGCGATTTCAAACAGATAGCCGGAGTAGATCAGAAACTCACGGAGGGTGATTTGGCCATCCTGGTTGGCATCGACCCGCTCGAAGTCCGCCTGATCGGTGAACTTCGTTTCCGAGATCACCAAGGCGCCGTTGCCGTCTTCATCGAGCAGGACGAAGGTCTCGAGCGCCCGTAGCCGATACTCCTCGCTATTGATCGCACCATCGTCGTTCGCGTCGGTCTCGTCGAAAGCGTTTTCGGGCGCCGGCGGGGCGACATCGGCGTGAACGGGCACGACGCCGGCAACGATCGCGAAGGCCAGTCCGACCAGCCAGGGCGCGTATTTCTTAGGCTCAATCATTGGGCTACCCAGCTCGCGTCGGGTTGTCGGCAGGCGGTACCGGTAACCTCTTCGGTGTTTCCGTCGATGGTGATCGTCTGCTTGATTTCCCGGCAATATTGACCTTGTGCGTTTTGGAAGGTTTTGGTCGGCGTGATGGTGCCGCTGTTTCCCGAATCAGGGTTGTTCCACTTCACGGTCTGGCCGGAACGGGTGTTCTCGAGCGCCTGTTGTGCCGCGCGCTCCTGTTCCAGCCGGTCCTTTTTATCGAGATTGCGGCCAATGTTGCGGCCGATCATCGAACCGGCGAGGACGCCGGCGCCGGTCATGATCAAGCGGCCGCTGCCGCTGCCGAATTGCGAGCCCAACAGACCGCCGGCGACCGCGCCGCCGAGCAGACCGACGGTTTCTTTCGTGCCGGTGTCGTTATCGCAGGCCGCCAATACCAAAACCGCTGCGAGCGCCATGGCGAGGCCGCTGCGGCGGGGTCGCCGCTGCTGAATGGAGGTATCAGATAGTTGTGTCACGATAATCGTCCTGGGAGAGTTTGTTGTCGCTGCTTCAACGGCAGCAACAAAATCAAGCCGCGGCAAACGAGTCAATACTTTCGCAATACCGGCGGCATTGCGTGCAGCATTACGCTCCCAGAGACAAGCCTGCGGCTGTGGAAAAGATCAACCGCGCCGGCGGGCGCGGTCGGTTACCTATAGCGTACGGGCGCTGTGGCTCTTGTCTTCGGTCACCTGCGCATTGGCCCATTCGGTCCGGGTCACCGCGAGCAGGTTGCCCAACGCGTATTCCAGACCCTCTTCGGAGAAGGTGGCGGGCTCGCCGCGGAAGTGGCAACGGTCGACCACCCGGTCGACGATGAACTTCGGGTGGTGGGCCGATTGCGGCATGTTGTTGGGCTCGTAGAAGTGCTTGTTCAGATACTCGATGATATCAGGCGGGAACGGCACGTCGGCGTTCGCCGTCACCAGCTGGAAGATCTTGCGGTAGTTCTCTTCCGTTGGGTAAGGCACCTCAATCTTGTAGGCGATCCGTCGCAGGAAGGCTTCGTCCATCAGGTCTTCCGGCCGCAGGTTGGTCGAGAACACCACCAGCTCGTCGAACGGGATCTGGAACTTCTTACCGGTGCGCAGCGCCAGATAGTCGACGCGCCGGTCGAGGTTGACGATCCAGCGGTTGAGGATCTCCTTCGGGGAGACCCGCTGGCGGCCAAAGTCGTCGACGATGAACACACCGTTCATCGCCTTCATCTGCAGCGGCGCCTCGTAGTACCGGGCGTATGGGTTGAACTGCAGATCGAGCATCTCCAGCGTCAACTCGCCGCCGGTGATCATGGTCGGGCGAATGCACGGCACCCAGCGTTCGTCGATCGTCTCGTGTTCGAGGCTACCGTTGAGGCGCAGCGAATTTTCCGACCGTTTTTGTGGGTGATCCCGCTTGATCTCATGGTGTACTGCCGGGTCGTAGAGCTTGATGACCTGGCCGTCGACCTCGATCGCGTGCGGCACGAACACCATGCCAGTGAGCGCAGCGCCGACCGCCTCAGCGATCGTCGTCTTGCCGTTACCCGGCGGGCCATAGAGCAGAATCGACCGGCCCGAGTTCACCGCCGGGCCGACTTCCTCGATATAGCCGTCGGGTAAAATCATGTGTTGGGTGTTCTTGATCAGCGTGTCGTAGTCGAGGCGCTCGTTCAGGATCGACTGCATGGTGACCCGCTCGCGGTAGGCGTCGAGCGGAACCGGGCAGGCGCCAACATATTGCGATAACTCCAGCGCCTCGTTGGCCGCATGCTTGCCAGCATCGGTCAGCGAGTGGCGCATTTCCGACAACATGCTCTGGCCGGTCACGCCGAGCACCTGGACCAGCTTTAGCTCGCGCGCTTCGTCGAGCAGCTCGACGGTCATCGACACCGGCAGCTTGAGCTCTTCGCTCAATTGGGTCGGTAATTCGAAGCCGGCCACGTGCATGGTTTTGATCAGAAGATTGATCAGGAAGGTGATTGGAATGCCTGTATCGGCCAACGATTTCGGTACCGGCGGGATGAAATCGGCGGCGTCCTGGACCTGTTCCTTGGTGGCCAAGCCAAGCTCGGGGAGCTTGTTGACGATTTGGCCGCCTTGTTGGGCGAGCGCGTCTTCGACCTGTGAGCGCGATGTCACGCCCCGCCTGATCAGAACTTCTTCGAGTAACATCCTACGCTCTCCTCGTCCGATGTAAGTACCCGCCGCCTCTATCCCCGATAAAATTGGGAAAGGGAAACCCCCGGAACTAGATACTCATTATTAAAACATCAGAGTACCCATGCCGATCAAGTCAATTACGCCGATGATTAACAGTCATTCTATTATTAAAGTTATAAAAATAACTAAAATTCGAGGTTTTACGGGCTTTAGCGGCTACTCTTGCCATTTGGCAGCCGTTTTCCGGTGCGGCATTGGCGGCTGCCGCGGCGTATTGCACGTTAACCGTCCCAGAGATTGCGCGATTTGTGCCAGTCGGCGATAGATTCATCGGGATAGTCGTCGAACCGGTCGATGTTGTCGCCGTCGTGAAAGGCTACCCACGGCGCTGCCGAGTCGCGCATGATGTCGACGAATTCGGGCGGCTTCGGCAGTGCGGTGTCGATCGCCGAGGCGTGGGGGTGCAGCAATTCCGGCCAGCGCGGGTCGAATAGCCACAAGGCGGAGCCACACACCTTGCAGAAATTGCGCAGCGCTGGACTGGTCTCGCCGTCCAATTTTGCCTGGTAGACGGTGATATTTTCTTCGCCCTCGATCTCCAGGGTCGCCGCTTCGGCGCCCAGGTTGATCGCGAAGCCGCCGCCGCCGGCGGTCTTGCGGCAGATCGAGCAGTAGCAGCGCATGTAGGGGTAGGGGGTGTGCGACTCGACGCTGAATTTGACCGCGCCGCAATGGCAGGAGCCTTTAAGTTGCACTGAACCGTTTCCTCATGTTTTGCGCGCCGCCGCTGGCCGAAACAAACCGGCCGGTCCAACGGGTGGACCGGCCGGCAGTAGGAGCGCTGCGCTCCTTGCTTCTTGATCAGCGCGGGCCGCTTATTCAGCCGCCTGCTGCTTGGTCTCTTCTTCTTTTTCGGTCTCGACTTCGGGCGGGTTTTCCATGCGCGCCTTGATCTCTTCCGGCGTCAGCGGCTGATTACGGAAGCGGCCGTGCTTGGCGTAGTAGGCGTCGACCTTGACGTGCTTGGTCACCGTCAGCGGCGCATTCTTGAAGAAATCGTAAAGCGCGATGAAACCGCCGGTCCACATGGTGCGGATCATGTGCGGCATGGCGCGCGAGGCGCGCAGTTCGGCGGTCGGCGCGTTCTCGACCTTGTGCAAATGCTCACGGTCCTCAAGCGCCGCCTTGATCAAATGCGGTGCCGCCCAATTGCAGCGATAGTGGATCGTGCCGTCGGGGCGGATAATATAAACGACGTTGGGCATGCCGCCATAAGCGCGGTGGAAATCGCCGTCGATAGTGTCGACCAACGTCCGACGGAATTCGCCGTAACGCGGCGCAATGAGGCGGGCCGCCTTCAATTTGTCGTCCATCGACTTGTGCGGGCCGAGTCGCTCGCCGGGATGGGCTTCGCGGACGTAGATAACGACGAACTCAACATCGGGAAACTCCGCCGCGACGTCCTTCATCGTGGGTATGTTTTTGGTGTACATCGAGCAGGTCGACGAACCGGTTTCGACGACTACCCATTTGCCCGCGAAATCGGACAGTTTTACGTCATCGCCGGTCTCGAGGTCAGTGAATGTAAAGTCCTTGAACTTCTCGCCCGCGGCGGGGCCGACGAAAGTGTCGAAATTGTAATCGACCACCCGGAACCGGGGGTTGTTGTAAACCATCGGCGGTTGCTGCTGTGTCATGTCGAACTTCCCTGGCTTATTTAACCGAGTATCCAATCGGTTTTGCCGAGCTTTCGGCGTTTCATTGGCCCTAAGGGACCACAGATTGCGCCGCTGATCAATCCGCGGCCGAACTTCTAAGTAAGCCGATTTTAGCGGTGAACAAGCGACCGCTGCCTGGTTTTGGCGCGTTGCCCGCCCGGAACCGGCCTGAATCGCCAGAAAACTCGATATTCTGTCGTGCCGGCGTGCTGGTTCTGCCGCTAGCCGGTTGCCGCGGTGTCAGTTTCTTCGGCGCGGAATTGCAGTCGTGCCAGGCGGGCATAAAGGCCGCCGAGGGCGATCAGTTCCCCGTGCACTCCCGATTCGACCACCCGCCCGTCATCGATCACATAGATCAAGTCGGCGCCCATGACAGTCGCCAGCCGGTGGGCGATGACGATCGTCGTGCGGCCCTCCGACAGCCGCGCCAGCGCGCCCTGGACTTGGCGTTCGGCTTCCGCATCGAGCGCGCTGGTCGCTTCGTCGAACAGCAGGATCGGGGCGTTTTTCAGCATGGCGCGGGCGATGGCAACGCGCTGGCGCTCGCCGCCCGACAGCTTGACCCCGCGCTCGCCGACCACGGTGTCGTAGCCCTCCGGCAGCTGGGTAATGAACTCGTGCGCCGCTGCGTCGACGGCCGCCGCCTCGATCGCCGCGCGATCGGCCGCCGGATTGCCGAAGCCGATATTGGCGGCAACCGACTCGTTGAACAATGTGACCTCCTGGCTGACCAACGCGATATTGTCGCGCAGGCTGGCCAGCGTGACGTCGCGCACATCGTGGCCGTCGATACACACCGCGCCGCTATCGGGATCGTAAAACCGGGGGATCAGATTGAGCACGGTCGACTTGCCGGCGCCGCTGGGACCGACTAGGGCGACCGTCTGGCCCGCCGGTACGTCGATGGTGATGTGGTCGAGCGCCGGTTTGCCGGGCTCGTAGGCGAAACTCACATCGTCGAGGCGCACATGGCCGGCGACCGCCGCGAGGTCGCGCGCGCCCGGCCGGTCGACGATCTGCGACTCGGTGTCGAGCAGATCGAAGCTGCGTTTGACCGCCGCCAGGCCCTCTTGCAGGCTGGCGTTGAGGTTGCCGAGGCTGCGCAACGGCTGCATCAGCATGATTACGGCGGAGAGAAATCCGACGAACGCGCCGAGCGTGCCGGTGCCGGAAAACACCCGGTAGCCGCCGTAGGCCAACACCAGGGCCGCTGAAACGCCGCCCACCGCCTCCATGATCGGCTGGGTGCGGGCGCGGCCCTTCACGGTTTTCATGATCAGCCGGTAGACCTCGTCGAACAGCGCACCGGAGCGTTTGCTTTCATAACCCTCCATGCCGTAGGCCTTGATCAGGCGGATGCCGCCGAACGACTGGTTAAGGCTCGCGGTCAGCGAGCCAAGACCAGTCTGCACGTTGGTCGAGGCGCGGCGCAGGCGGCGGCCGAGGCGCAGGATCGGCCGGCCGGCAATCGGGTAGGTAACCAGCACAATCAGCGCCAGCACCCAATCGAGGTGAAACATCATGCCGATCATCGCGAGGGCGGTCAGAAGTTCGCGGACCCCCACCGTCAACGACCGCGACAGCGCATCGCGCATGAGGTTCACATCGTTGGTAAAGCGCGAGATCAGAGCGCCGGTCGGCGCGCTCTGCACGGTTGCCAGGTCGGCGTCTGTGAGACGGGCGAACATGGCTTTCTGCAGTTCGGCGATCACGCGCAGCGACATCGACTGGGTCAGCACGCTTTGACCGTACGAAGCAATACCGCGGATGAAGGTTATGGCAATGATCGCCGCGGGGATCAGCGTCACGACACGGCGGTCGGCCTCACCCAGCATATCGATGCTCAGCTCGATCAGTTTGGGGTAGGCCGCCGAGGTTGCCGCGACCACCACCATCAGCACTGCCGCGCCGACGATGCGCCCGACATACTTGCGGACCCAATCGCGCCAGAGTCGGCGCGCGAGATAGCCGGTTGATTCGTTCACGCGCGGGTCCGCTGCCAGTTTTTACCCGCAGCACTCATAAGTCTTGCATCGGTTTGTCGTCTAGTCT
>JBFKGW010000089.1:0-8068 GCA_041633145.1 Alphaproteobacteria bacterium | reverse complement strand
CTCGACGCGCGCGACGACGGCGCGACGACACGCCGCCGCGTTCTGGTGCCGGAATCGGCGCATGGCACCAACCCGGCGACGGCGGCGGTGTGCGGTTTCAGCGTCGATCCCATTCCGGCCAACGACGCCGGCCGGGTCGACGTCAAGGCGTTCGCCGCGAAGCTGGGCGACGATGTTGCTGCGGTGATGCTGACCAATCCCAACACTTGCGGCCTGTTCGAACCGGATATGATCGAAATCGCCCGGCTAATCCACGAGGCGGGCGGCTACTTCTACTGCGACGGCGCCAATTTCAACGCCATCGTCGGGCGTGTGCGGCCGGGCGATCTCGGCATCGACTGCATGCATATCAATCTGCACAAGACCTTCTCAACGCCCCATGGCGGCGGCGGCCCTGGGGCCGGACCGGTGGTTTTGTCGGAGGCTCTCGCGCCATTTGCGCCGCGGCCGTGGGTGGTTCACGGTGACGACGGTTTTGCCCTCATCGAAAACGAAGAAGACACCGGCGACGCCGCGCCAATCGGCCGCCTCAAAGGGTTTCACGGTCAGATGGGCATGTTCGTGCGCGCCTATGCCTATATGTTGAGCCACGGCAAGGACGGCCTCGCCCAGGTGTCGGGCGATGCGGTGCTCAACGCCAACTATGTGATGGCGCGCTTGGCTGACGTGATGACGGTGTCGTTCGAGGGCCCGTGTATGCACGAGTGCCTGTTCGACGACCGGTTCTTGAACGACAGCGGCGTGACCACGCTGGATTTCGCCAAGGCGATGATCGATGAGGGCTACCACCCAATGACCATGTACTTCCCGCTGGTGGTTCACGGGGCGATGTTGATCGAGCCCACCGAAACTGAATCGAAACGCGGCCTCGACGACTTTATCGCGGTCATGCGGCGGCTGGCGGAGAGCGCCAAAGCAGGCGAGCAGGCGCGCTTCACCGAGGCGCCCCGGCTCACCCCGCGCCGCCGTCTCGACGAAACCCAGGCGGCGCGCAAGCCTGTCCTGCGCTGGCACCCGGCGGCGGCAACGGCCGAAGCGGCGGAGTAACGGCCGGTGCAGTCAATTGAACAAAAAAAGCCCCGCCGCGGCGGGGCTTTCGCTACTGGCGCCGTTGAAATTCGCTAATTCAGCTTCGACGGCAGGTCTTCGATTGCCTGGTCGACCAGGGCATCGCCGCCATCGCCGGCCACCGCATCGGTCAGCAGACGGCGGGTCGCTTCGATCGCCACATCGGCGGCGAGGCCGCGCACATCGGCCAGCGCTTGTGCTTCGGCGGCGGCGATCATGTCGAGGGCCTGCTGTTCGCGCCGGCGCAACAGCTCCTCGGTGCGCTCTGCAGCCGCTGCCTCGATGCGCCCGGCCTCCTCGCGCGCCTCGGCGAGAATACCCTCGGCTTCTTTCAGGGCGTCGCGCTGCTTGCGCTGGTATTCGGCGAGCGTGTGCTGTGCTTCCTCGCGCAGACGCTGCGCCTCGTCGAGCTCGGACTTGATCGCCTCCGCCCGCCGGTCGAGGGTGCCCACGAGCATATTCCGGATCGGCTTGAACAGGGCGACGAGAAAGAACACAAACGCGACCGCGACCCAGGTTTCCGCGCTTTCCAGGAAGCCTTCCTCTTTGCCTTCTTCCGCCGCCCAGGCGGGCCCAGCAAGCAGTGCGAAAATGCTGATTGACGTGACGACACGGCCGATCATGATGTCCGCTCCTCGACCGAAGCCGACACCGCTGCTTTAACGGCGTCGCCATCCGGCGCGCGGCCGATCAACCTTTCGACGGCGTCGCGGGCGATATCCTCGGCGATCTCGGCGATGCTACCCGCCGCGGCGGCCGATTCTGCGGCGATACGGTTGCGCGCTGCTGCCGCGTCGCCCGACAGTTTTTCCGCCAAAGCGGCGTTACGTTTCTCGGTCTCGCCAGCCGCCCGGGTCGCTGCGGCGTGCAGCTCCTCGTGGGCGTTTGCCCGCGCTTCGGCAAGTCGCTTTTCGTAGGCAACCATTACCTCGTCGGCCTGATCGGCCAATTCGCCGGCGCGCGCCAGATCGTCGCTGATTTTCCGCTGGCGATCTTCCAGCGTGCCGGCGATCCTTGGCAAAACGACCCGCCACGCGAACAAGAAAACGACGGCAAAGCAGACGACGAGCCAGAATATCTGGCTGGCGAATGTTGAGGTGTCGAATTGGGGCATGTCGCGTCCCTTTTGCGCGCCGCGCGGCGGTTACGACCGAGTAACTAAGCGGCGAGGATGATGAACGCCATGATCAGGGCGAACAGCGCGATCGCCTCGGTCACCGCAAAGCCGATCCAGATGAACGCACCGATTTCATCCTTCGAGGCCGGGTTGCGGCCGATCGCCTCGATATAGCTGGCCCAGATACGGCCGACACCGACACCTGCACCGACCATGCCTATGGCGGCCAAACCGGCGCCGACGAGTTTCAGGCCGTTGCTGATGGCCTCAGCAGCTTCGAGTTCCATTTGATTACTCCTTTAAGATCTCAGAATGCGAATTGGGTTTAGTGCAGATGCAGCGCGTCGTTCAGATACACGCACGTCAGAATGGCAAAGACGTAGGCTTGAATGACGGCGATCATAACTTCGAGGATGGTGATGGCGACGAGGAAGGCGAACGGCAGGAGCCCCGGGACGACGAAGAAGCTGCCCAGCGCGACGACGCCGCCGCCGATTACTTTCAACAGCACGTGACCGACGGTCATGTTGGCGAATAGCCGAACCGACAGGCTGATCGGGCGCGAGAAGTAGGAAATGATCTCGATCGGTATCAGCACCGGCGCCGAGACGATCGGCGCGCCGTGAGGGAAGAACAGCGAAAAGAATTTAAGCCCGTGTTTAATGATTCCGATGATGGTCACGCCGATAAAAATGAATGCGGCCATCGCGAAGGTCACGGCGATATGACTGGTAAAGGTGAACGAGCCCGGCACCAGCCCGAGCAGGTTGCCGAACAGGATGAACATGAACAGGCTGAAGATAAAGGGGAAATACGGCCGGCCCTGGGTGCCGACATTGTCGCGCACCATGTCGGCGACGACCTGGTAGAAATATTCGACCGACGATTGCCATCGTCCCGGCACCATGGCGCGCCGCTGGGTGCCGACGACCATGAACACGATCAAGACCAACGCGGTGATCGCCATCCACAGCGATGAATTGGTGAACGAAATGTCGGTTTCACCAATCTTCAGATCGAGGATCGGCTCAATCGTGAATTGTTCGAGAGGGCTCGCCACCGAAAACGTCTCCAGTCTTACCTAACGGTCCTTATTGTCGGCAGGCGGTTTCTTGAATGACTTATTGGCAGTCCGAATGACATTCATCAACCCCGCGACGAACCCGAATACGATAAACAGCGCCAACAACCACGGCTCTGTGCCCAACCACCAATCGAGGCTCCAGCCGATTCCGGCGCCAACCCCCACACCGACAACGAGATCGACGCCGACCTTGACGCCGACGCCCATGCCTGACCCTGCGTAGGACGCGGCCGGCGAACGTTTTTTCGAGCCGCCCGAACTGCGTTCCTTCGCAGCCTCCACGCGTCGATGAAGATCGTCAGTTGGGGAGGGCCGATCCGGATCGGTCATACGAAGGCCTCGTGATCTTTCGTTACGGCTCCCGCCAGCTTCGATCGAATCCACGCCGGAAGGCGGGCGCAAAGTAGCCACCGGTTCAGGGCAAGTCAAGGCGGCGGACGGGCCGCGCTAAAAGGTCGCAAATTGGCGGAAAACCGGCAGAAATCCTATGCTGTGGCGCGTATCTCTTCGGCCTGGCGAAGGTCGACCGAGACCAGTTGGCTGACCCCTTGTTCGGGCATGGTCACACCGTAAAGGCGGTCCATGCGCGCCATCGTCATGCGGTGATGGGTGACCACCAGGAACCGCGTATCGCCGGCGTGTGCGATCTCGTCGAGCAGTGTGCAGAAGCGATCGACATTGGCGTCGTCGAGCGCGGCGTCGACCTCGTCGAGCACGCAGATCGGTGCGGGATTGGTCAGGAACACCGCGAACAGCAACCCGATTGCGGTCAACGCCTGTTCGCCGCCCGACAGCAGCGACAATATCTGCAGCTTCTTGCCCGGCGGGCTGGCATAGATTTCCAGGCCCGCCTCCAGCGGATCGTCGGCCTCGGTCAGCGCCAAATGCGCTCGCCCGCCGGCGAACAGGCGCACGAACAGTTCCTGAAAATGCTTGTTCACTTCCTCGAACGACGTCAGTAGGCGCTGCCGCGCCTCGCGGTTCAAGTTGCTGATACCCTGGCGTAGCCGCGCGATCGCCGAAATCAGGTCGTCGCGTTCGGATTCAACGGTAGCGATCTTTTCCGCCAGTTCCTCGGCTTCTTGCTCGGCGCGCAGGTTGACCGGGCCCATATTGTCGCGCTCGCGCAGTAGCCGCTCGAAGCGCCGTTCGGCGGACTCGAGATCGGGAATGTCCCGGCCTTCCTTGATCTCCGCCAATTCAATCACCTTGGCCGGGTCGTGATCCAGGCGTTCGGCGATGCGCTCGCGCACCACCTCAAGGTTCTGCGCCGCCTGGGTCACCGCGGCTTCGCCGCGCACCTTGTCCTCGCGGGTTTCGGCGAGCTTGGCTTCGGCGGTTCGCAATGTTTTCTCGGCCTCCGCCAACTCGCCTTCGGCGACCGCCACCTTGTCCGCCGCCGTCCGCCGCGCGGCATCGGCGTCGTTTAGAGTATCCATCAGCGCATTTCGCTGCGCTTCGATATCGCCTGGGCGCGCCGCCAAGGCGTCGAGCTCGCCGGCCGCGCTGGCGTCGCGCGCTTTCAATTCGGCAACGCGCTCGGCGGCGCCGTCGCGCCGGGCGCTCCACGACGTTTCGTCGGCGACGATCGCGGCAATGCGCCGCTGGCGTTCATCGGCTTCGCGGACCAGGCGGTCATGGTCGATCTGCGCTGCCTGGAAGGCGCTGCGGGCTTCGCTCAGGCGCGCGCGGGTGGCGGCGACCTGGTCGCGCAGGGTATCGAGGTCGCCGACCGCATCGCGGCGCGTTTGCGCCTCTTCGATCGCTTGCGCGATCTCCTGCATTTCCGTTTCAAGGTGAGCGATGGTGCCGTCGAGGCTTTCCAGCCGCGACTGTTTCGCATTGATGTTCTGCGCCAGCTCGGTGTACCGGCTGCGCGCGCTGGCGACCGCGCCATCTGCCTGGCGAACGCGCTCGCGCACGCCACGCTCGGTTTCGGCGGCGGCCGTGGCGCGATCGGCACTTTGTTTAAAGGCCGCGTCGGCTTCATCGTACGCGCGGTCTGCAGCAGGAATACGGCTCTCCAGTTCCGCCAGGCGATTGCGCTGTTTGAGCCGCGCCGACGCAGTCGAGCGGGTTTCCGCCTTGGCGACGAAGCCGTCCCAACGCCACAGGTTGCCGTCACGGTCGACCAAGCGTTGGCCGGTCTTCAATTCGCCCGATAAGCGCGCACCGGCCTCGGCATCGGTGACGACCCCGACTTGGCTCAACCGGCGGGCGAGCGGCCCGGCCTTAGCAACAAACTGTGCCAGCGGCTGGGCACCCTCGGGTAATTTCGGCTCGACCAGCATGGTGGGCAGCAGGCGCCAGTGGCGCGGCGCCGCTTCATCGGCCGCGGCCTCCAAATCGTCGCCCAACGCGGCACCGAGCGCCGCCTCGTAGCCCGAGGATACGTCGATCTGGTCGAGGATCGGCGTCCAGGAGCCTTGCTCGCTGTTCTCGCCGGCGAGTAGGTCTTGCAGGGCGGCCGCCTCGGCGCGCAGGCGCGAGCGAATTTCTTCCTTGGCAGTGCGCTGCTCGCGCGCGGCCTCGCGCTGGGTATCGGCCTCGATGCGCGCCTGTTCGGCCGAGTCCAAATCGTTGCGCGCCTGGGCGAGCCTGGCCTCGATCGTCTGGACTGCTTCTTCCGCTTCGGCCAACACCGATTGCTCGATGCCCTCCGCCACGAGGCTGTCGCGTTCTTCGGCGGCATTGCTGTGCTGCACGCGCCGGCGGTCGGCTCGCGCGGTCAGGTCATTGAGCTCGCGCTCCATGGCCGCCAACTGCGCTTCGCCGCTGGCGACTTGTTCGGCCAACGCCCCGAGTTCGGTTTCCACCGCTGCTGCGCGCTCGCGCGATTGGTCGAGGGCGCGGTTTGCCGCCTCGATCAATTCTTCCTCGCCGCTGCAGGCGCGCTCGATCTCGCTGCGCTCGCCATTCAGCCGCGCAAGCGCCGCTTCGGCCTCGGCGGTCAGGCTTTGTTCGCGGGCGAGGTCGGCGGCGATCTGTTCGCGCCGGGTGGTCCATTGTTCGATCGCGGCGCGGACGCGCTTTTCCTCGGCGGCCAGCTCGTTGCTTGCCATGTTCAAACGCTGCAATTCGGCGGCGGCGCGCACTTCGGCATCGCGCAGCGGTGCGACCGCCTCGGCCTTGGCTTCGCGTTGCACCGTTGCCTGGCTGACGATTGCGGTCTCGTCGGTGACCGCCGCTTCGACCGCGCTTAGTTCGGCCTGCGCGCTGGCGACCTGTTCGCTGGCGGTGGTCCAGCGATGGTGCAAGACAACCGCCTCGGTTTTGCGAATATCGTGCGAAATGTTGCGGTAGCGGCGCGCTTGACGAACTTGCTTTTTGAGTCCGGTCAGCTGCGCGTCCAACGTCATCAAGACGTCGTCCAGCCGCTCCAGGTTGGTTTCGGCGGCGCGCAGGCGCAACTCCGCTTCGTGGCGGCGCGAATGTAGGCCGGTGATGCCGGCGGCTTCTTCCAGCAGCAGGCGGCGGTCGGTGGCCTTGGCGTTGATCACCGCGCCGATCCGCCCCTGGCTGACCAACGCCGTCGACCGCGGGCCGGTCGCCTGGTCGGCAAACAGAATCTGCACGTCGCGGGCGCGGACTTCCTGGCCGTTGATGCGGTAGGTCGAGCCTTTTTCCCGCTCGATGCGCCGCGATACTTCGAGTTCTTCGCTGTTGTTGAATTGCGACGGTGCGCGGCGGTCGCTGTTGTCGAGCGACAGCACAACTTCGGCGACGTTGCGCGCGGGACGGTCGGCGGTGCCGCCGAAGATAATGTCGTCCATGCCGGCGCCGCGCATCTGCTTGGCCGAGGTCTCGCCCATTACCCAGCGCAGCCCTTCGACCAAATTCGACTTGCCGCAGCCGTTCGGCCCGACCACGCCGGTCAGGCCTTGCGTGATCTCCATCTCGGTGCCGTCGACGAAGGACTTGAAGCCCGTCAGCTTGAGTTTGTTAAAGTGCACTTAACCGTTTACCCCCTGCCGGCTCGTATCCGGCGACAGGCCGTATTGTGACCTGCGAATCAGTTGTCCGCCACCAGTGGATCGATAATTTCGGAAAATTCCTCGATCGAGTAACTGCCCGGATAAACCGTCCCATTGACGATATATGTCGGGGTGAATTGAACCCCGGCGTCGGCGCCCCGTTGGCGCATCCGAATAATGCCGTCGGCGAGTTCGGTGGAGTCCAAACAGGCATTCAGCATCGATGGATCGAGGCCGGCGATTGTGGCCACCGCGGCGGTCGGATTATCCGCGCTCGCCCAATCGCGTTGGCTCTCGTAAAGCGCCCGGACGACGACAAAGTAATTATTCGTTTCAGCGCAGCGTGCCGCGATCGAGGCGCGCAGCGAAACCCCATCAAGCGGAAAGTCGCGGTAGACCAGTTTGACCCGGCCAGTATCGATATAGCGCGCGATCAGCCCGTCGTAATCGGCGCCGGTGTGAAAACTGGCGCACAGTGGACAGGTGAACGACGCATACTCGACGATGGTCACCGGCGCCGCCGGATCGCCGGCGATGCGCTCGGCCAAGGCCGCCTCGACGTCGAGCGCGCTGGTCGCGCTTGCCGGCGCTGCCAGGGCAAGCCACAGCATAACGGCGGCAGCACGCCGCGAAATGTGAGCATATAGTCGCAATACGCTCTCCACATACAAGATGTTGATTATACGTCCGGTCGATCGCCGCGCACAAGCCGCCATCGGCCGCCGATCGAGGGTGCTAATCGCGGCTACCAGCCACCGCCGCCACCACCGCCGCCACCACCGCCGGAAGAGCCGCCGCCGCCGGAACCGCTGCTCGAACCGGGCG
>JBFKGW010000088.1:0-8122 GCA_041633145.1 Alphaproteobacteria bacterium | reverse complement strand
TCGCCCGGCTGGCCGCCGCCGGTGGGATAGAACACCGTCTGGTCGAGGATTATGCCGCCGCGTTCGTTGACGGCGACGACGTTGGCCGCGCAGCTAGGCGCGTAGGGATCGCTGCGAAAAAGCGGTTCAGTCATCATGGCTGTTTATTTAACAAGCCATGGCGGCAAAGGCAGTCCCTTTTCTTGCAAAAATTCGATGTTGAAGATTTTCGAGGCGTAGCGGTGGGCGCCGTCGCACAACACGGTGACGATGGTATGGCCGGGGCCCAGATCCTGCGCCATGCGCATGGCGCCGGCGACGTTGATGCCGCTCGAGGTGCCGAGGCTGAGGCCTTCCTCGACGATCAGGTCAAAGAGCACCGGCAGCATTTCCTCGTCGGCGATCTGATACGGCATGTCGACCACTGCGCCCTCCAGATTGCCGGTGATGCGGCCCTGGCCGATGCCCTCGGTGATCGACGAGCCCTCGGCTTTCAGTTCGCCATTGACGTAATAATTGTAGATCGCCGCGCCCATGGGGTCGGCCAGGCCGATCTTCACCTCCGCGTTCTGCTCCTTCAGGTAGGCGCTGACGCCGGCGATCGTGCCGCCGGTGCCGACGGCACAGATGAAGCCGTCCAGGGTGCCGTCGGTCTGCTGCCAGATTTCCGGGCCCGTCGTCTCATAGTGCCCCTTGCGGTTTGCTGTGTTGTCGAACTGGTTGGCCCAGACGGCGCCGTTCGGTTCCTTCTCATTCAACTCCTCGGCCAGCCGGCCGGAATATTTGATGTAGTTGTTGGGGTCGCGATAGGGCACTGCGGCGACTTCGATCAACTCGGCGCCGGCTTGGCGCAGGGCGTCTTTCTTTTCCTGGGTCTGGGTTTCCGGAATGACGATGACGGTGCGGTAGCCGCGCGCGTTGGCGACATGGGCGATGCCGATGCCCGTATTGCCGGCGGTACCCTCGACGATCACGCCACCAGGCCGCAGCGTGCCCTGTTCCTCGGCGTCCTTGATGATCGCCCAGGCCGCGCGGTCCTTGACCGAACCGGCCGGGTTAAGGAATTCGGCCTTGCCGAGAATTTCACAGCCGGTCTTCTCCGAAGGTCCCTGCAAGCGGATCAACGGGGTATTCCCGATGGTGCCGACAACTCCGTCGCGGACGTCCATTACACTACCTTTTGTGTAGTTCTTGAGGTTTTACAATTGGCGCGCAGACTAACCACCGCTATCTAGGCCCGCAAGGGGGACCGGGCAAGGGCGGCGTCAGGCGCGCCAGCGCTCGCGCAATCGCTCCCGGTGCAACGCCAGCCATTGCAGGGCGATGACGGCGGGCGCGCTGACGATGTCGCCGCGCTCGAGCGCGGCCAGGGCATCGTCGGCCGGCATGGTGGTAACGCGAATATCCTCGTGCTCGTCGGCCAGGCCGTGGATGCCGTTGGCGGTGCGTGCGTCGACGCGGGCGCAAAACAAGGCGATCGTTTCCGACGTGCCGCCGGGCGACACCATGACCTCGCCGATCGGTTCCACTTGATCGGCGGTTAGACCCGCTTCTTCGTATAGCTCACGATGGGCGACATCGGCCGGCGATTCGTCCGCGTCGACGATGCCGGCGACGATCTCGACCAGCCAAGGCTCGCGGCCAGCCGCGTAGGCGCCGATGCGGAATTGCTCGATCAAGACGACGGCATCGCGTTCCGGATCGTAGGGCAGCACGGCGGCGGCATGGCCGCGCTCGAACACTTCGCGGGTCAGCGGTTCGCTCATGCCGCCAGCGAACAGCCCGTGGCGCAGCACGTAGCGGTCGATGCGGAAGTAGCCTTGGTACGGTGTCTCCCGTTCGATCAGTTCGACCGACTTGGATGGCGGTTTGGCCATCAGCGGCGAATTGATGGGACGCTAGCGAACGCGGTTCTCCGGCCCGCGGCCGCGGAACGCATCGACGAAGAACGACGCCCGCACGTCCATCTTGGGCAGCTCGAGGCGGTGCTGCCATGAGGTGAGCACGATACTCTCGCCCAGTCCTTCGTGGGGCACCGCAATGACGGCGTCCCACACGCCTTGGTACTGATCCGTCCAGTCGCGGATGACCTTCATCGCGGCGTCGCTGGGCTGGTCGTAATAGATGACGATGTTGCCATGTTCCAGCGCGTGCACCAGCGGTTCCAATGGCAACGGTTCGTCGTAAAAGCCGGGCCGGGCGGGCGAGGGGGCGTGCGGGCCGGACGTTGGAAAATCGGTGCCATAGTCGACCGGCCCGTCGATATGCTCGCGGCCCAGCGATTCCTCCTTCTGGATATCGCGGTAGGCGGGGTGGTTGGCGTCGTATACGAATAAAGTGTTTCGCCCCGAGCCGTGCGGCTGCTGGGCTTGTGCGGACATAACCGGTGGCAGCAGACCAAGTGCCATCACCAGCGCAACCGGCAAAATACGTGAAATCATTCCTATTCTCCGTTGGCGTCCCCGACGAGGCGCCAATTAAGGGTCAATCATCGGTTGCGCGGATCATAGCGGGCAGACCCCGCAGCAGCCAAGATGAACGGGATACACATTGTGTTGTCCACGCGCTGTCGCTCCGCCGCCCGGGCCGGTATCCTTAACGCCGTATGTATCCCCTCAGATCGCCGGCCATGAGGAGCAGCTAATGAAAACCGAGAAAGTGGCATTTCCAGGGCATTCGGGCGAGACCCTGGCCGCGCGGTTGGACGCGCCGGACACGCCGCCACGCGCCTACGCGCTGTTTGCTCACTGCTTCACCTGTACCAAGGATATTTTCGCTGCCTCGCAAATCGCCCGTTCGCTGGCCGAAACCGGTGTGGCGGTGCTGCGCTTCGATTTCACTGGTCTGGGCCATAGCGACGGTGAATTCGCCAACACCAATTTTTCTTCCAACGTCGACGACCTGGTCGCCGCCGCCAATCACCTGCGCAACGCTTATTCAGCTCCGGCGCTGTTGATTGGCCACAGCCTGGGTGGCGCCGCAGTGCTCGCCGCGGCCGGCGAAGTCCCGGAATGCAAAGCGGTGGCGACGATCGGCGCGCCGGCCGATCCGGGTCACGTCGCCCATCTGTTCGGCGATACCGCGGCGACCATCGAGGCCGAGGGCGAAGCCGAGGTGTCGATTGGCGGCCGGCCGTTCCGCGTGCAAAAGCATTTTCTCGACGACATCCGCGAGCAAGTGCTCGAGGACCGCATCGCCAACCTGCGCCGGGCGCTGCTGGTCATGCACGCGCCGTTGGACAACATCGTCGGCATCGACAACGCCGGGGCGATCTTTGCTGCGGCGAAGCATCCCAAGAGTTTTATTTCGCTCGATACCGCCGATCATCTGCTGTCGAAGCGCGAGGACGCCATCTATGCAGCGACCGCGCTGGCCGGCTGGGCGAGCCGCTACCTGCCGGCCGAGACAGCGAGCGAAGCGACGGTGAGCGCTGGCGAAGGGGAAGTCGTCGTCGGCGAAACCGGCGAGAACATGTTCGCCCAGGCGATCGCCGCCGGCCGGCACCGTCTGCGCGCCGACGAGCCGCCTCGCGTCGGCGGCGGCGACACCGGGCCGACGCCCTATGGCTTGCTGCTCGCCGGGCTCGGCGCGTGTACCTCGATGACATTGCGCATGTACGCCAACCGCAAGCAGTTGCCGCTCGAGCGGGTCGTGGTTCGCCTGCGCCACGACAAGATCCACGCCGAAGATTGTGCCGAATGCGAGACCAAGGAGGGCAAGATCGACCGCATCGATCGGGTGATCGAACTCACCGGCGATCTCGACCAAGGCACCCGCCAGCGGTTGCTCGAGATCGCCGATAAATGCCCGGTGCACCGCACGCTGGAGAGCGAGAATTTGATCGTCACCGCGCTGGCCGATTAGCACTGTTGGCAGCCACCGATTGACTTCGCCGGCAGACGGCTCATAATGTATTGAAATTATTCAATAAAATTTACTTGATTTGGCTCGCCTGCGGACATTTTGGCAGCATGGAGTAGGCGACCAAACACACAGGGAGACCTATCGTGAAATATCTTAAATCGACGCTCGCGGCGATGGCAGCAGTGATTGGCCTGAGCCTCGTGCCGGCGCCGGCCCACGCGCAAGGCTGCGGCAGCGTCACCATCGCCGATATGAACTGGAGCTCGGCCACCTTTATGGCGGCGCTCGACCGGTTTATCCTCGACCATGGCTACGGCTGCGATGCTGCGCTGGTGCCTGGCGATACCATGCCGACCGGCACCTCGATGATGGAAAAGGGTGAGCCCGACGTGGCGCCCGAATTGTGGTCCAACTCGTTCAAGGAGGCGCTCGACGCCGGCGTGAAAGAAGGCCGGCTGCTGATCGCCGGCAAGTCCTTGTCGGACGGCGGCGAGGAAGGCTTCTGGGTGCCGAAATTTCTCGTCGACAAGGATCCCTCGCTGGCCACCATCGAAGGGGTCAAGGCGAAGGCTGCGATGTTCAAGAACCCCGAAGATCCTGACAGTTCGATGTTTATGGGCTGCCCGTCGGGTTGGAACTGCCAGATCACCAGCGGCCACCTGTTCACCGCGCTGGGTCTCGAAGACGCCGGGTTCCAGTATGTCGACCCGGGCTCGGGCGCCGGCCTCGCCGGGTCGATCGAGAAGTCCTATAACCGTGAAGAGCCATGGTTCGGCTACTACTGGGCACCGACCGCGCTGCTGGGCCGCTTCGAGATGGTCAAGGTCGACTTCGGTTCCGGAATTGACGTTCCGCACTATGAGGACTGCATTTCGCAGGCTGACTGCGAGAACCCTAAGCCGACCATGTATCCGCCGTCGCTGGTGCAGACCGTCGTGGCGGCCGATCTGGCCAAGCGGGTGCCGGAAGCGTTCGCCTATCTGCAGCGCCGCTCGTTCACCAACGCCTTCATGAACGGCTTTCTGGCGTGGATGAACGAGAACCAGGCCGACGGCGAAACCGCGGCGATCCATTTCTTGCAGACCGAAGAAGACGTTTGGACGAAATGGGTGTCGGCCGAGGTTGCCGCGAAAGTGCGCGCCGCCGTCGCCAGCATGTAGTTTGAACCGGGTCCGCTCCGCGGCGGCACGTAATTTCGTGCAGTTGTGGGCCGGGCCCTTTTCTTTGGCCGCGCGCCCTGTCGCGCACCGCAACGGGATGACGACCGATGCCTTCCTGGTTGACCGATATTCCACAGCTCGACCGTACCACGCTGGTCGGACTGCGCCGCAGCCTCGACCAGGCGTACCGCAGTTTTTCGCGCGAGTTCGGCGCCGAGATCGAGGCCTTTTTCGATCCGCTGCTGATCTTCCTGGTGTGGTTCGAAAAGCTGCTGGTCAACGCACCGTGGTGGGCCGTCATCATCGGCGTCGCCCTGATCATTTGGGGACTGACGCGGTCGTGGAAACTGATCGTCGGCATGATCATCGCCTTCCTGCTGATCGGCTTCTTCGGCATGTGGCAGGACACCATGTCTACGATGGCGATCATTGCCGTGTGCACGCTTATCTCGATTGTGCTCGGCGTGCCTATCGGCATCCTGATGGCGCGCTCGGATCGGGTGCAGGCGGTGATGACGCCAATCCTCGATGTCATGCAGACCATGCCCGCCTTCGTCTATCTGATCCCGGTGGTGATGCTGCTCGGCATCGGCAAGGTGCCCGGCGTGATCGCGGTGGTGGTCTACGCCATTCCGCCGGTGATCCGGCTGACCAATCTCGGTATCCGCCTGGTCGACCGCGAGGTGCTCGAAGCCGCCGACGCGTTCGGCGCCAGCTCGTGGCAGCGCCTGTTCGGCGTGCAGGTGCCGCTGGCGATGCCGACCATCATGGCCGGGGTCAACCAGACCATCATGATGGCGCTGGCGATGGTCGTCATTGCCGCGATGATCGGCGTGCGCGGGCTCGGCCAGCCGGTGCTGCAATCGATCACCAACCAGTATTTCACGCAAGGCCTGCTCAACGGCCTGGCGATCGTCGCGCTGGCTATCGTCTTCGACCGGGTGTCGCAGGCCTATGGCCGGCGCATCCAAAAACATCGCGGCAGCGTGATTCATGGCTGAGTCGAAGATCCGGATCGAGAGCCTTTACAAAATCTTCGGACCCGACCCGGGATCCGTCCTGGACCTGGTTTACGACGGCGTTTCCAAGCAGGAATTGCTCGACGCGCACGGCCACGTGCTCGGCCTGCGCGACATCGCCCTCGACATGCCGAGCCAGTCGATCCAGGTGGTGATGGGATTATCGGGCTCAGGCAAGTCGACGCTGATCCGTCATATCAATCGCCTGATCGAGCCGACCGCCGGCCGGGTCTTGGTCGACGGCCGCGATGTGCTCGAATTCTCGAAAGACGAGCTGCGCGATTTTCGCCGCCACCGGGCCTCTATGGTGTTCCAGCGTTTCGCCCTGCTGCCGCACCGCACGGTCGCCCAGAACATCGCCTACGGCCTCAAGATCCAGGGCCTCGACGAGGCCGAAGTCGACGCCCGGGTGGCCCGCTGGATCGAACGCGTCGGGCTTACCGGTTATGAGAACCACTACCCGGCTCATCTCTCCGGGGGCATGCAGCAGCGAGTTGGCATCGGCCGCGCGCTCGCGACCGACGCCGACATTCTGTTAATGGACGAAGCCTTCTCCGCGCTCGATCCGCTGATCCGTTATGACATGCAATCGGCGCTGCTCGACCTGCAGGCCGAGCTCAAGAAAACCATCGTGTTCATCACCCACGACCTCGACGAGGCGCTCCGGATCGGCGATTCGATCGCCATCCTCGACGACGGCGAGGTGGTGCAGCAGGGCGATCCCCAGTCGATCGTGCTCGCGCCAGCGAACGACTACGTCGCCGATTTCGTTAAGGACATCAACCGCGCCCGGGTGATCAAGGTCGGCACCATCATGCGCCCGCCGACCGACGAAGCGATCGGGCCGGCCGTTGCCGCCGACATGTTGCTCGAGGACGTGGCGCGGCTGATGGCCGACGCGCAGACCGGCTGGGCGCGCATCACCGGCCCGTCGGGCCAGGTCGTCGGCGCCGTCAGTTCCGCCGACGTGATGGCGTCGATGGTGCGCCGCGCCAACGACGACGACGAGGCCGAGGCAGCCCAGTAACGGATTAGACCCACCAGCGGCCGCTGGCGCCGATCACCACGACGGCGAGGCCGAGCGGCAGGTTGATCAAGATGATCTGGCGGATGCGGTTTAAATCTTTACCCGCCTGTTCCCAGTTGGCGCCGTCGACGGCCTCGCGGAAATCCGCCCAAGCGCCCCAATAAAGCCAGCCGAACAGCAGGATCATGATCCAGGCGACGCCCTGCATGAGGTGGACGTGGATGCCGGCAAAGGCGAAGCCGCCCTGCACGGTGAACAACACCCAGTAACCGCTGACCAGCAGAAACAGGATCGACACCCACACCCAGGGGAAGAATTTCTGCAGCATCGCGCGCATCAGGGTGAGGCGTTGCGGCGGTTGTTCGAGCGCCGCCAGCGCCGGCCGCAGACAGATGTAAATGGTGAACATACCGCCGACCCAGACGACGGCGCCGAGGATGTGTAGCGCGAGGGCAATT
Source organism: Alphaproteobacteria bacterium (assembly GCA_041633145.1). Classification (GTDB taxonomy): domain Bacteria; phylum Pseudomonadota; class Alphaproteobacteria; order UBA6615; family UBA6615; genus JBFKGW01. Next base: position 615 of record JBFKGW010000088.1, on the reverse strand, counting down.
GTGGTCATGATGATCGCTCCGGTTGGGCCGACATTCATGGCGGCAGCCGGCGCGTTTGGCAAGTTGGCGATCAGTGAAAATCCCGCGAGGCGATGTGGATGTGGTTGTTGCGCGGGTGGCGCCGGGGATTGGGCGGCGGCATGCGTCGCCGCGGGATATATTGGCGCCCGTCGCTGCCGCCGCCCGCGGTGACCTCGTCAGCGCGGGCGACCTGGTTGGCAAAGGTCTGCGCGTCGAGCGCGTCGTTGGTGCCGAGCGTGTCGAGGTCGTCCGACATGTCGACGATGCGCTTGGCGATGACGTGGGTGACGATGCCCTCGCGCTGCAACTCGCCATCGATGCGCAACAGCCGTGCCGCCAGCACCACCTTGCGAAAGCGCGCGAAGGTGTCCGGCCAGACGATGACGTTGGCGACGCCGCTGTCGTCTTCCAGGGTGATGAAGATGACGCCGTTGGCGCTGCCCGGGCGCTGGCGCACCAGAACCAGGCCGGCGACGGTGACGGCGCTGCCGTTGACGCGGTCGACCAGGGTTTGGTTGCGCATGACGCCGAAGCGATCCATAGCTTCGCGCAGCAGGGCGAGCGGATGGTGCTTCAGCGACAGGCGCAGCGTTG
>JBFKGW010000087.1:0-8137 GCA_041633145.1 Alphaproteobacteria bacterium | reverse complement strand
TTCAATCCGGCTCGATATTGCTCTAGGTTGCCGCCGGTTTGCGAGAGGGAAGTTTTATGGCGGGAAATTCGGAATTAATAGCGCTGACCGCGCAAGAGGCGGTGCGGTTGTTGCGCGCTGGCGACGTTTCACCGCTCGAGATGGTTGACGCCGCGGCGGCCCGTATCGAAGCGGTCGAGGGCGCGGTCAACGCCATGCCGACGTTGTGTTTGGACCAGGCGCGCGATCAGGCGAAAGCACTGACGGTGCCGGACGAGCCGGGGCCGGGGTGGTTGGCGGGCCTGCCCGTTGCGGTCAAGGATTTGAACGAAGTCGCCGGCGTGCGCACCACTTTTGGCTCGGCGATATTCGCCGATCACGTACCCGACCACGATGAAATCTCGATTGCCCATCTGCGGCGCAGCGGCGCGGTGTTCCTCGGCAAATCGAACACGCCGGAGTTCGGCGCCGGCGCCAATACCTTCAACGAGGTGTTCGGCAAAACCGTGAACCCATGGAATACCGCGTTGACCTGCGGCGGCTCGTCGGGTGGCTCGGCGGTGACTCTGGCGACCGGCATGGCCTGGCTGGCCACCGGCTCCGACCTCGGCGGCTCGCTGCGCACGCCGGCGAGCTTCTGCTCGGTCGTCGGCCTGCGACCGAGCCCTGGCCGGGTCGCCCACGGGCCGGGCCGCAATCCGTTTCAGATGCTGTCGGTCGACGGCCCGATGGGGCGCACGGTGGGCGATGTCGCGCTGATGCTCGACGCCGAGGTCGGCTGCCATCCGCGCGACCCGATTTCTCTGGAGGCGCCGGCGACTTCGTTTCAGGCCGCCGCCGACGCGCCGCGCGCACCGGCGCGCATCGGCTTCACCCGCGATCTGGGGATCGGTCCGGTCGACGCGGAAGTCGCCGAGATCTGTGCCGCCGCCGCGGCCCGGTTCGCCGCGGCCGGCACCGTCGTCGAGGAAGCGGCGCCCGACTGCCACGACATCATCGATATTTTTCAGGTGCTGCGTGCGGCGCAGTTCGTCGGCGTGCGGGCGCCGCTGCTCGAGCAGCACCGCGACCAGCTCAAGCCCGAGATGGTGTGGAACATCGAGAAAGGCATGCAGCAGTCGACCGGTGACGTCGCCGAAGCCTGGGCCGCCCAAGGAGCGCTCTATCAGCGCCTGGTGGACTGGTTCGAGGACTACGATTTGCTGGCGTTGCCGACCGCCATTGTGCCGCCGTTCGACGTCGACCGGCGCTATCTCGACCGGCTCGGCGAGCATGTCTTCGACAACTATATCGACTGGGTCTATGTGGCCTACCCGGCGACATTGACGTCGCGCCCAGCGATTTCGGTGCCCTGTGGATTTACCGCCAGCGGACTGCCGGTCGGCTTGCAACTGGTCGGCAAACCGCGTGGCGAGGCCGAATTGTTGGCGTACGCGGCGAAGCTCGAGGAGATTTTGGCGCTCGGCCAACTGACCCCGATCGACCCGTGCCCCGGCGAGGTTCCGCCTACTGACTGATTTTGTGCGGCGCACCGAACCGATTCGCCCGCCAAATTTGTAAAATATTTACTTGACCGTTCAATAAATCATTTATTTACAATATCTTAGTTACCATTGACCGCGGTCGAGCCGGGCCGATATGCTGCGCTGCAATAAGCTACGTTGCATAACAGCATTGGGGTGAGACATGTCGGTTGAATTTGCCGAAACCGCTGCCACGCCGCCTGAGGCGGCCGCTGCCGATCCGATTAGCGAACTCAGCGGCTATTTTTTCGAGGATCTGGAAATCGGCATGACGGCGGCCTATGCGCGCACCATCGGGCCGGCCGATTTGGTCATGTTCGCAGGGATCTCGGGCGACACCAACCCGATGCACCTAAACGAGGAATATGCCGCGGCGACCATGTTCCAGGGCACCATCGCCCATGGCTTCCTGAGCTCGAGCTTCATTTCCACCGTCATCGGTACACGCCTGCCAGGACCCGGCTGCGTCTACGTTAGCCAGTCGCTCAAATTCAAGGCGCCAGTGCGACCCGGCGATACGGTGACCGCGCGGGCGATGGTGACCGAACTCGATCCGGCCCGCAACCGCGCCAACCTGCGCACCACCTGCACGGTCGGCGAGACGGTGGTGATCGACGGCGAAGCGGTCGTCCTCGTTCCCAGTCGGGCGCAAGCGGCGGAATAAGCATTTCGCTGCCTGCGGGCGCCGTACTTGATCCGGCGGGTGCCGACAGGTAAATCCCGCGGTCATGCGCTTATTTCGGCACATTCAAAGCGTTCCGGACGATGCCCGCGGCGCGGTGGTCGCGATCGGCAATTTCGACGGTCTGCATCTCGGCCACCAGGCGGTCATTGCGGCGGCACGCGCGCGCGCCGATGCCGATGCCCGGCCGCTCGCGCTGATGACCTTTCGGCCCCATCCGCGCCGGTTCTTCCGGCCCGATGATGAGCCGTTTCGGCTGACGCCGTTTCGCGCCAAGGTACGCGTAATCGCCGAATTGGGCGTCGATACCCTATTCGTGTGGCGATTTGACGCAAAGATGGCCAGCATCACCGCAGAGGCGTTCGTCGAAACAATCCTGCACCAGGGAGTCGGCGCGTCCCATATTGTCGTTGGCCACGATTTCGCCTTTGGCAACAAACGGCGCGGCAACGCCGAACTGCTGCGTGCCAAAGGCGGCGAACTCGGCTTCGGCGTGACCGTGGTCGAACCGGCCAAGGACGACCACGACGAGATCTATTCCTCGTCGGTGATCCGCCAATATCTACGCGACGGCCAGCCGCAGCGCGCCGCGGCGCTGCTCGGGCGGCTGTGGGAGATGGAAGGACGCGTGCTGCCGGGTGACCAGCGCGGCCGCACGATCGGCTTTCCCACCGCCAACATTGAACCGGCCGAGTATATGCGGCCGGCCAGCGGCGTTTATGCCGTGCGCGCCGGTGTCACCTCCGGGGACGAGACCCGCTGGTACGATGGGGTGGCAAATTTCGGCGTGCGCCCAACGGTCGATGGCCAGCGGCTGTTGCTGGAAACGCACCTGTTCGAATTCGACGGCGACCTCTACGGCAAATACCTCCGCGTCGCGCTGATCGAGCATTTGCGGCCGGAGCGCAAGTTCGAAAATTTCGCCGCCTTGCAGCAGCAAATCGCCGCCGATAGCCAGCAAGCGCGCGAAATTCTCGCCGCGTTTGCGGCAAAATCGCCCGGTTCGGTGGCCATTTAGATAAAATTAGCGAAATTGCGGCGGGATCGGGATGGTTGCCCGCAATCGAGCAGGGCACTATAAGCCAGCCCGATTGGCGTCGGCGTGCGAGGCAGGCGCCCGATCGAGGGATTTCCGAATGACAACCGATTATAAAGATACGGTTTTTTTACCGTCGACCGAGTTTCCCATGCGGGCCGGCCTGCCGAAGAAGGAGCCGGAACTGCTCGCCCAGTGGACGACGATGGACCTGTTCGCCCAGCAGCGCGAAGAGTCGCGTGGCCGCGAGAAGTTCATCCTCCACGACGGGCCGCCCTATGCCAACGGCCATCTGCATATCGGCCACGCGCTCAACAAGATCCTCAAAGACGTCATCAACCGCTCGCAGCAGATGATCGGCAAGGACGCCAACTATGTGCCGGGCTGGGATTGCCACGGCCTGCCGATCGAATGGAAGGTCGAAGAGGAATACCGCGCCGGCGGACGCAATAAGGACGAGGTGCCGGTCCTCGAGTTTCGTCAGGAGTGCCGCGAATTCGCGCAACACTGGGTCGAGGTCCAATCGGAGGAGTTTCAGCGTCTTGGGGTGATCGGTGATTGGAAAAATCCCTACGCCACCATGACCTACCACGCCGAAGCGCAGATCGCCCGCGAGATCGGCAAGTTCGCCATGAATGGCGGGCTCTATCGCGGCGCCCGCCCGGTGTTGTGGTCGGTGGTCGAGCGCACCGCGTTGGCCGACGCCGAGGTCGAGTATGAAGACCATAAGTCGCCGACCATTTATCTGCGGTTTCCGGTGGTGGCGACCAAACTGCCGGCGCTCGAAGGGGCCGGCGTGGTCATCTGGACGACGACGCCGTGGACCATTCCCGGCAACCGCGCCATCGCCTTTGGCGAGGCCGTCGACTATGTCGTGTTCGATGTGACCGGCGTTGCCGAGGGCGCCGTCGCCCAAGTTGGCGATCGGCTGGTCGCCGCCGCCGATCTGCTCGAGACGTTTCGGACCGATTGCGGCCTCGAAGCGATTGCCGAGGTAGCGCGGGTAAAGGGCACGGAACTTGCCGGCACGGTGTGTGCCCACCCGCTGCGCGGTCAGGACTACGACTTCGACGTACCCTTGCACGCTGGCAACTTCGTCACCACCGAGCAGGGCACGGGCTTCGTCCATATCGCGCCGAGCCACGGTGAGGACGACTATCGCCTGGGTCTCGAACAGGGCCTGCCGATGCCCGATATGGTCGACGAGGACGGCTGCTACTACGATCACGTGCCGCTGTTCGCCGGCATGGCGGTGTTGACCGCCGACGGCAAGGATGGCAACGCCAACGGTGCCGTTATCAAGGCGCTCGCCGGCGCTGGCCAGTTGCTGGCCAAGGGCAGTCTGCGCCATTCCTACCCCCATTCCTGGCGCTCGAAAGCGCCGCTGATTTTCCGCAACACCGCCCAGTGGTTCATCTCGATGGAGACCAACGAGCTGCGCAAAAAGGCGCTGGCGGCGATCGACGACACGCGGTTCGTGCCGCCGGCGGGCAAAACGCGGCTGGGCTCGATGATCGAGAGCCGGCCCGATTGGTGTATTTCGCGCCAGCGGGCCTGGGGCGTGCCGATCCCGATTTTCGTCGAGAAAAAAACTGGCGAGGTGTTGCGCGATCAGGCGGTGTTCGACCGGGTCGCCGAAGTGTTCGAAGCGGAAGGCGGCGACGCCTGGTTCTCCAGCCCGGCCGCGCGCTTTCTCGGCAATGAATATAACGCCGACGACTACGAGCAGGTGACCGATATCGTCGAGGTGTGGTTCGAATCGGGCTCAACCCACAGTTTCGTCCTCGAAGACCGGCCAGAGTTGCAGTGGCCGGCCTCGCTGTACCTCGAAGGATCCGACCAGCACCGCGGCTGGTTCCACTCCTCGCTGTTGGAATCGTGCGGCACGCGCGGCCGCGCGCCCTATGACGCGGTGCTGACCCACGGCTTCGTGATGGCCGAAGACGGCCGCAAGATGTCGAAATCGCTGGGTAATATCGTCGCACCCCAGGAGGTGGTCGACCAGTACGGCGCCGATATCCTGCGCATTTGGGTGGTCAGTTCCGACTACTCGGAAGATTTGCGCATCGGGCCTGAAATCCTCAAGCACCAAGCCGATCTGTACCGCCGCATTCGCAACACGCTGCGCTTTTTGCTCGGCAACTTAGCTGGCTTCGACGCCGCCGAGCGCGTCGAGGCGGCCGACATGCCCGAGCTGGAGCGGTGGGTGTTGCACCGCCTGTGGGAGCTCGACAGCCATGTGCGCCAGTGCGTCGACGACTTCGAGTTCCACACCCTATGGACCGCGCTGCACAATTTCTGCGCCGTCGAGTTGTCGGCGTTCTATTTCGATATCCGCAAGGACGGATTGTACTGCGATCCGACCGACTCGCTGGCGCGCCGGTCGTGTCGCACGGTGCTCGACATTCTGTTCAACCATTTGACTGCCTGGCTGGCGCCGATCCTGTGCTTCACCGCCGAAGAAGCGTGGCTGGCGCGCGAGGGCGACGGCGCCGACACCAGCGTCCATTTGCGTACCTTTCCCGATGTCGACCCCGCCTGGCGTGACGACGCCTTGGCGGCGAAGTGGGAGAAAGTCCGCCGGTTGCGCCGGGTGGTGACCGGGGCGTTGGAGATCGAACGAGCGGAGAAACGCATCGGCTCGAGCCTGCAGGCGGCGCCCGATGTGTACGCCGACGACGACACTGTCGCCGCGATGGCCGGCGTCGATCTGGCGGAAATATCGATCACGTCGGCAGCGACGCTGATCGCGGACGCGCCGCCGGCCGACGCCTTTACGCTCGATGACGTGCCCGGTATCGGCGTCGTACCGAAATTGGCCGAAGGCGGCAAATGCGCGCGTTGCTGGCAGATTCTGCCCGATGTGGGCTCGCACGGCCGCGCCGAGATTTGCGGCCGCTGCGCGGCAGCCGTAGACAAGCTGCCGGACGCGGCCGAATAGGGATCAGGACGGACGGATGCAGCGCTGGGCGCTCATATTCATTGTTGTGGTCGCCGTACTCGACCAGATCTCGAAACAGATCATGATCGGTCTGGTGTTTGAGCCGCCGCGGGTTATCGAAATAACCTCATTTTTTAACCTTGTTCCGGTCCGCAATACCGGCATCAGCTTCGGCCTGTTCGGCGGCGATACCGAATTGGCCCGCTGGATCCTGGTGGCCGTCGCCGTGGCGATCATGATCGCGCTGTTGGTCTGGCTATTCCGCGCCGGCAGCAAATATATTACAATTGCATTGGTGCTGGTGATTGGCGGCGCGGCGAGCAATGTGATCGATCGCACCATTTCCGGCGCGGTCATCGATTTTCTCGACTTTCACGCGTTCGGTGTGCACTGGCCCGCGTTTAATTTCGCCGACAGCCTGATCGTTCTGGGAACGGCGATGTTGCTGTATGACGGTTTGTTTGGCCCTTCGCGAGCATTAAGGTAGGACCGCAGGCCGGTGAACGCAGATAAAAGTGAAGGAGCAGAGCAGGTCGTCATGAGGCGTTCTGTCCAATCGACTCGGTGTTCGATGGGTGCGGCTGGCAGCGGTATGAAATTGCCGCGCTGCCCAAGATCCGTGCTGCTGCTGCTTGGCGCGGTGCTGGTCTTGTCGTCATGCGGTGATTCGACGAAGCGCGCCTTGGGCTTGTCGCGTACCTCGCCGGACGAATTTGCCGTATTGAAGCGTGCGCCCCTATCGCAGCCGCCCGATTTCCAGCTGCGGCCACCCCGGCCCGGGGCTGAGCGTCCGGGCATCGCCTCGCCACGCGAGCAGGCGCGCGAGGCGGTTTTCCGTGGTGAAGAGCAGCAGCGAACGACGCCGGCGCCGCGTCGCGATGGTCCGGCAGTGGCGGCGGCGCCGCAGGGCGAAGTGAGCCGGCTATCCGCTGGCGAATCGGCGTTTTTGGCGCGCGCTGGGGCCGATGGCGTCGATCCTAACATTCGCACCCAAGTCGACCGCGAATATGCTGTTTTGCGCGAAGCCGATACAAATTTCGTCCAGCGACTGTTGGACTACGAGCGCGAGATCGACGATGTGCTCGATGCCCCCGCCGAGGCGCGGCGGCTGCGGGAAAATCAAGCGCTTGGCCGCGACGCGACCGAGGGCGATATTCCGCTCATCGAGAAGAAAAACGACCAATTATTTAGGATTTTCTAATAGCCTCGAACGGCGCGGCGGCTCGCTCCGGCCAACCGGCTATCTCGCGGCAATGTGAGTGGCCGCATTGGATTTCGCGTTGCGCGCAGGCGTTTAACCGCCATATGTGTGCAGCATGCAGAGGGAGGTAAAAGTGCGTCTTCGCAGTAAACCGACTTGGTTCCGACATATCGCGCCGGCGATCGGCGGCGGCGTTGCCGCGGTTATTTTGTTTGCTCATGTCGCCGTGCCGCCTGCCGACGCCCAAGTGTTTAATCCTACAACGTTTACGCTCGATAACGGCTTGGAAATCGTGGTCATCGAAAATCACCGCGCGCCCGTGGTCACCCACATGGTCTGGTACAAGGTGGGCGCCGCCGACGAACCGCCGGGCAAATCGGGCATTGCCCATTTCCTTGAGCATTTGATGTTCAAGGGCACCGCCAAGCGCGCGCCCGGCGAATTCTCCGACATCATCGCGCGCAATGGCGGCCGCGAAAACGCTTTCACCAGCCAGGATTACACCGGTTATTTCCAAACCATCGCCGCCGACCGACTCGGCTTGATGATGGAGCTGGAAGCCGACCGCATGAACGGGTTGGTGCTGACCGACGACATTATTCAGCCCGAACGCCAAGTCGTCATCGAAGAGCGTCGCGCGCGCACCGATACCAATCCGCGGGCGTTGTTGAGCGAGCAGGTCACCGCGGCAACCTACAGCAACCACCCCTACCGCCTGCCGATCATTGGATGGGAGCACGAAATCCGGAGCCTCACGCGCGAGGAAATCATCGAT
>JBFKGW010000086.1:0-8154 GCA_041633145.1 Alphaproteobacteria bacterium | reverse complement strand
GCGCGATGACGGCGCAATATTTGGTGCGCCGCCTCTACCCGGTGCAGGCTGGCGAGACCAGTCTGGTTCATTCCGCCGCCGGCGGCATGGGTAGCCTGCTCACCCAGTGGGCGAGCAAGCTGGGTGCCACCGTCATTGGCACCGTCGGCGCGCCGGAGAAGTTCGCGGTGGCGGAAGAAAACGGCTGCCGTCACGTCATCGATTACACCAAGGAAAATTTCGCTGACCAGGTGCTCGACATTACCAGCGGCGCCGGCGTGCCGGTGGTCTACGACGCGGTGGGCGCCGATACCTACCGGGACAATGTGCGCTGCCTGGCGCCGCGCGGCTGGTTCGTCAATTACGGCCACGCGTCGGGACCGCCGCCGATCGACGCTTTGGAACTCAACGAAAAGTCGCTGATCTTCACCAAGGCGTCGATGAAGGACTACACGCGAACGCCGGAAGAGCGCGCCGCCATGGCGGCCGAAGTGGTGGCGGCGATCGCCGACGGCACCATCAAGTCCAACATCACGCACGAATACGAGCTCGCCGAAATCGCCACTGCGCATGCCGATATGGATGCCCGGCGTACCACCGGCGCGACTGTGGTTACGTTTCAGCCATGAGCTAGGTGCGCGGCTTGAGCCAGGTCACATGGCCCATTTTGCGCCCCGGCCGGACTTCGGCCTTGCCGTAAAGGTGTAGCCGCGCCGCCGGGTCGGCGAGATACTGCTGCCAGTCTTTCACCGCATCGCCGATCAGGTTTTTCATTACCGCATCGGCGTCGCGCTCGGTCGAACCGAGTGGCAGGCCGCAGATCGCCCGCACCAGCAGTTCGAACTGGCTGACCGCACAGGCGTCGATGGTCCAATGGCCCGAATTGTGCGGCCGCGGCGCGACCTCGTTGACCAGCACGGCGCCGTCGCGCGCCACAAACATCTCGACGGCGAGCAATCCAACGATATCGAGGCCCTCGACCAGCCGGCGGGCGATATCGGTCGCCGCTGTGGCGACATCGTCGCCGATCGGCGCGGGCACCGTGGTCTGATCGAGGATATGATGGGCGTGCTTGTTCTCCACCGGCACATAGCTGGCGGTGACGCCGTCCAGTCCGCGCGCGGCGATCACCGAGATTTCCCGCTCGAAGTCGACGTAGCCTTCGAGAATGGCGCCATTGGTTGCCGGCCCGGCGCCGGACTCGGCCCAGGCCCGGTCCGGATCGGTGTCCCGGTCGATCGGCACCTGGCCCTTGCCGTCGTAGCCAAATCGCGCCGTTTTCAAGACCGCCGGGGTGCCCAGCTCCGCGATCGCTGCGGCCAACTCCGCGCTGTTGGCGACGGCGCGATATGGCGCGGTGGCGATGCCGGCCGCCGTAACGAAGTCCTTCTCCGCAACCCGGTCCTGGGCGACCGCCAACGCCTTCGCATTTGGCCGGACGGCAACCTTCGGTTCGAGATGCTCGACCGCCGCCAGCGGAATGTTTTCGAATTCCAGCGTCGCCACGTCGATGGCGGCGGCGAATTGGTCGAGCGCGTCGGTATCGTCGAACGGCGCGATCGTGGCGTCGTGGGCGATCTGGGCCGCTGGTTCGTCCGGCGACTGGCAGAATATGTGACAGCGGTAGCCCAGCCGCGCGGCTGCCGCCACGGTCATGCGGCCAAGCTGGCCGCCGCCGAGAATACCGATCGTGGCGCCGGGCGGCAGCACCGCCGGCGCGTTGCTGCTGGATACCAAGGTCACGCCTCGTCGGCGGGCGCGTCGGCGACGGCGTCGGTCTGCTGCGTTCGCCAATCGTCGAGCGCCTGGGCGACGGCGGCATCTTCCCCGGCGACGATCGCCGCGGCCAGCAGGGCGGCGTTGATCGCCCCAGCGCGGCCGATCGCCAAGGTGCCGACGGGTATGCCGGCGGGCATCTGGACGATCGACAGCAGGCTGTCCAGGCCACTCAGCGCCTGGCTTTCAATCGGCACGCCCAACACCGGGACCGGCGTCATCGACGCGGTCATGCCTGGCAGGTGGGCGGCGCCGCCGGCGCCAGCGATGATCGCTTTGAGGCCGCGCGAGCGGGCGCTCTTGGCGTATTCCACCATGCGATCGGGTGTGCGGTGGGCCGATACGATCCGCACTTCGTGCGCGACGCCCAGGGTTGTCAGGGTTTCGGCAGCATGGCGCATGGTCTGCCAGTCCGACTGGCTGCCCATGATAATGCCGACGGTGAGGCTCGCCATGGTTAACGTCTCCTGGTGGGCGCAAGAAGGGCGGGAAAGGCGGCGATTATAGATTTACGGCCTCGCGGCGCAAGCTGCGCGGGCGCGGCAGTACTGCCACAGTATTTTAGCTACAATTGTAGCTATAACGAATTTTTAAGTAATTTTCTGTTATCTTTTCGCCAAATCTGCATTCAGCGATTGTCCGAAAAGGCGCTGATTTACTGGCGTCCCGGTAATTAGGAAAGGCCCATGAAAATAGGCCCAACCAAATCTACAGGTCCCCGTCCGGTCGTCTCGACGGGTGCTGCGCGCGAAGCGGGCCGCGCCTATGCCGCGCGCGCCGCGGCCAATGCCACGGCACCGGCGGCGAACGCCGATATCGCGACAATCGCTGGCATTCCCGGTGAGGAGCTAACGCCAAAGGTCCGCGACGCCATCGAGCTGCTGATGCACGAGGTGCAACGCATGCGCCAGGAACTGGAGCAGGCGGAAAAGCGGGTGGCGTATCTCGAGAAGCTGGCCGACGAAGATTCGCTGGTGCCGGTCGCCAACCGGCGGGCCTTCGTGCGCGAGCTGACCCGCATGGTCGCCTATGCAGAACGTTACAATTCTGTCTCGAGCGTGCTGTATTTCGACATCGACGGTTTTAAGGAAATCAACGACCGGTATGGCCACGCCGCGGGCGACGCCGCCTTACAGCACATCGGCGAGATTTTCACCCTGAACGTGCGCGAATCCGACTTTGTCGGACGTCTGGGTGGCGACGAATTCGGCGTCATTTTGGCCCAATCCGACGGCGATGCGGCGGCGGAAAAGGCGGCACACCTGGCCCAGGCGATCGAATCGACGCCGCTGCTTTGGGAAGGCAAGGGACTACAGGTACGTGCGTCGTACGGCGCTTATACCTTCTCCGGCAAGGAGAACGCCGGCGAAGCCCTACAACGGGCCGATCGCGCCATGTACGAACAAAAGCAGGTGCGCACCGCCGCCAACGGGCGCTAATCCGCGCTGGCCGACATCAGGCGATGATGTCGGGCAACAGCAAATCTTCCAGCCGCGAGATCTCGTCCTTCAACACCAGTTTGCGCTTTTTCAAGCGCTGAATCTGCAGCTGGTCGAACGGCGCCTGCTCGGCAATTCGCGCGATAACGTCGTCCAGATCGCGGTGTTCGCTCTGCAGCTCGCGCAGGCGCCGCCGCAGTTCCTCTCTGCTGGGTGTGTTATCGGTCGTCACGCTTCGTCCTGACGAACCTATGCTCGTGCCATTCGCCACCGTTGTCCGGCGGTTATATTAACTATAGCAAAAATTGCGCTCCGGTTGGCGCGATTCTCGCCAAATTGGAAAGATGCATACGAGCGGGCCGCAGCCTGCCGGTGGCAAGTACGGCGCCGCCTTGTTCTTTGCAAATCAGGCGAATCTGCACTAGGATTATTCAGTTACCGCTGATCGAAAAAGGAGGCGAATGTTGGTGTCGATGGAACTTAGCGTTGACGAGTTGAAGCGCAAGCATGCGGATCTCGATAATCAACTGGGCGAAGAAATCCAGCGCCCGCATCCGGACCAAGTCATCATTTCGCAGATCAAACGGGAAAAATTAAAGGTTAAAGACGCGATCGCCAGCCTGGAAAGCGCCTAAGCGTTATGGCTTTGTGCGAACGATGATTTAAGCGGGCGGCCCATCGGGCCGCCCGTTTTTGTATCTAGGGTTGCGCTCGTCCGCGCGATGCGGCGGGCCTTTTATTCCGCTGCGGCTCCCGCGCCGGCGAGTTCGTTGGCCTGTTCGCGCAGCTTGAACTTCTGGATTTTACCGGTCGACGTTTTCGGCAAGGGGCCGAAGACGATATGACGCGGACATTTGTAGTGCGCCAGATTGTCCCGGCAGTGCTGGATCAGTTCGTCCGCGCTGGCGTTGGCATCGGGCGCTAATTCGACAAACGCGCACGGCGTCTCGCCCCACTTTTCGTCGGGGCGGGCGACCACGGCGGCGGCCGAGACCGCCGGGTGCTTATAGAGCGCGTCCTCGACCTCGATCGAGGAGATGTTCTCGCCGCCGGAAATAATGATGTCCTTCGAGCGGTCTTTGAGCTCGATGTAGTTATCGGGGTGCCACACCCCGAGATCGCCGGTATGAAACCAGCCGCCGGCAAACGCCTCTTCAGTGGCGGTGGGATTTTTCAGATAGCCCTTCATGGTGACGTTGCCGCGGGTAAACACCTCGCCCATGGTCTCGCCGTCTTGCGGCACCGGGACCAGGGTTTCCGGGTGGGCGACCATGACGTCTTCTAAAACCTCATAGGGCACGCCCTGGCGCGACTGCAGCTGCGCCCGCTGGTCGGCCGGCAAGGCGTCCCACGAATCCTGCCAGGCACAGATTACCGCCGGCCCATAGATCTCGGTCAAGCCGTACACGTGTGTGACCCGAATGCCTTCTTCGGCCATGCGCGCGAGCACGGCCGCCGGCGGCGGCGCCGCTGCGGTCATGAACTCGATGCTCTGGTCGAAAGGTTGGCGCTCGTCGGCGCTGGCGTTGATGATCATCTGCATGACGACTGGCGCGCCGCACAAATGAGTCACGCCGTGTTCGGCGAAGGCGGCATAGATATTTTTCGCCTCGACCCGGCGCAGGCACACATTGGTGCCGGCGACCAACGCCACGCCCCAGGTAAAACACCAGCCGTTGCAGTGAAACATCGGCAGCGTCCATAAATAAATCGGCTGCGCCGTCGCGCCCCAGGTGAAGACGTTGCCCATGGCGTTCAGGTAGGCGCCGCGATGGTGATAGACGACGCCCTTCGGATTGCCGGTGGTGCCCGAGGTGTAGTTTAGGGCAATGGCGCGCCATTCGTCGTCGGGCAGCGACCATTCGTAGGCGGCGTCGCCGCCGGCGATAAAACTCTCATAGTCCGTCTCGCCCAGTTGTTCGCCGCCCGGACCTTCCGAATCGCAGATATCGATGATCGTTGGATTGCTCTCCGCCAGCTCGAGTGCCTCCTTGATCACCGGCGCGAATTCGGTGTCGGTGAGCAGCACTTTGGCTTCGCCATGGTCGAGGATGAAGGCGATGGTCGCGGCGTCGAGCCTTGTGTTGAGGGCGTTTATGACGCCGCCGGTCATCGGGATGCCGAAATGGGCTTCGAGCATTTCCGGGATATTTGGTGCCATCACGGCAACGCAGTCGCCGACGCCGATGCCGCGCTGCGACAATGCCGACGCGAGTTGGCGCGTGCGGGCATAGGTTTCCGCCCAGGTGCGCCTAATCTTGCCGTGTACGATGGCGGTGCGGTCGGGATAGACCGATGCGGTGCGCCGGATGAAGCTCAGCGGCGACAGCTGCGTGTAGTTCGCCGCATTCTTATTCAGGTTGGTTTCGTACGGATTGGTCATGGCCCTCTCCTAACTTCAGCGTCCTCGCGCGCGGCTCGCTGCTATTTCTTGAACAGCGAGTCTGCATCGCCGCGCAGCGCCTCGCGGTTCTTGATCTCCGCTTCGGTGCGCAAAATTTCCTGCTTGGCGTGCTCGATATACGCCCTCAGTTCTTCGACCGACAAGGCTTCGATATTGACTTGCTCAAATCCCTTTTTGGCCGCCGGATGTTGGGGCTCAAGATCGTCGTCGAAGCTCATCATCCTTACCCTGCACCTGATAAGCCAAATAGCGTTGTCGCCAAAGTTTGGCCCGCTTAAAGTGCGTCCGCAAGGCCCTAAGCGCACCAACCGGATAGGGGAGAGTATGTGAGATGAGCCTGCCGACGACAATGACCGCGATCGAAATCGCCGAATCGGGCGGGCCGGACGTGCTGCAGCCGGTCGAACGTGCCGTGCCGCTGCCGACGGCAGGTGAAATCCTAATCAAAGTTGCCGCCGCCGGGGTCAACCGACCCGATGTGGTGCAGCGGCTCGGCCTCTATCCGCCGCCGCCCGGCGCATCCGATATCCCCGGCCTCGAGGTCGCCGGCACGGTCGCCGCCGTGGGTGAGGGCGTGACCGGCTGGCAAGCTGGCGAGCGCGTCTGCGCGCTGATCGCCGGCGGCGGCTACGCCGAATACGCCACCGCGCCGGCGCCGCAGGCGCTGCCAGTGCCCGGCACGTTCGACATGGTTCAGGCCGCCGGAATCCCCGAGACCTTTTTTACCGTGTGGTCCAACGTGTTCGACAGAGGCCGCCTGGCTAAAGGCGAGTCGATTCTGATCCACGGCGGTTCGAGCGGCATCGGCACCACCGCCATTCAATTGGCGCGCGCGTTCGGCGCCACCGTCTATGTCACCGTCGGCAGTGCAGAGAAGGCCAAATTCTGCGAGGAGCTCGGCGCGCAAAAAGCGATCAACTACCGCGAGCAGGATTTCGTCGAAGAGATCAAGGCGCTGACTGACGGCGCCGGGGTCGATGTCATTCTCGACATGGTCGGCGGCGATTATCTGCCGCGCAATATCCGCGCGCTAAAACCCGACGGCCGGCTGGTGCAAATCGCCTTAATGGCCGGCCGCGAGGGCGAACTCGACCTTGGCCGGTTGATGACGCGGCGCTTGACGGTGACCGGCTCGACGCTACGTGCGCGCTCGGTCGACTTTAAGGGCGAGATCGCCAATTCCCTGAGAGAAAAGGTCTGGCCCTTGTTCGAGGCGGGCAAAATCGCTCCGGTGATCCACCAGACATTTCCATTGCGCGAGGCGTCGCGCGCCCATGAGCTGATGGAATCGAGCAACCATATCGGCAAAATCATTTTGACCGTCGATTAGCCGCGCTTTGCAATTGCCACGCGTACGCCTATATAACAGCCAGATTTATTACCTTGAAATTCAACCCGCCCTTGCGCCGGCAACGACATTATGGCCGCCGCTGATGGGCAATGAGGAAATTCGATGGCAGAACCATTGATGCCGAAAGGGACCGCGATTTGGCTGGTCGAGAATACCGCGCTGACGTTCGATCAGATCGCCGAATTTTGCGGCATGCATAAGCTCGAAATACAAGGCATCGCTGACGGCGAAGTCGGCATTGGCATGCTTGGCCTCGATCCGGTCGCCAACGGCCAGCTCGATTGGGAAGAAATCGAGCGCTGCAGCAAGGATCCGTCGGCCCGCTTGGGTCTTAAAACGACGGAAAACCCAGCGCCGGTCAAACGCACCAAGGGACCGCGCTACGTCCCCTTGTCGAAGCGCCAGGACAAGCCCGATGGGATCGCCTATCTGCTGCGCTATTACCCCGAATTGAGCGATGCCCAGATATCCAAGCTGATCGGCACGACGAAGCCGACCATTAACGCGATCCGCGACCGAACCCATTGGAATTCCTCGCAGATTCAGCCGCGTGATCCGGTTACCATCGGCTTGTGCCGGCAGATGGATCTCGATGAGGCGATTGAAAAGGCCCGCAAAGCCGGCCGCAAACCGGCGGAGAACACCTCGGCGCCGATCAGCGCCGACCTGATTCCCCAGGAGGAACCGGCGGTTCCCAACCGAATTCCGGACTGGATGGCCGATGTTCGCGTTGGCGGATCGAGCAGCGACGAGACATAATTACTCATATAAAACAAATACTTACACGAAAACGGGTCCGCTAAATCGGGCCCGTTTTTACGTTGCCGTAAGTAACACTTTGTTAACGAATTTGGCCGACACTACTTGTGATGGTTCTCTTATGAACCCATCGATTGGATCCTCCCTAGATCCTCTCTTGATGCCTCCCTGTTGACTCTGCCGCTCCGAAGGCTCCCCTTTCGGAGCGGTTTTTTTCTTTGCCGGTTGCCTGGTTCAAGGCGGGCAACAGATGGGCTATGGTCCCGCCGCACTTGCGCTCGGGCGGCCCCACTGACGCCCGCGCGCACATCTCTTTGGGCGGGACCGGCACCATGGTCGAGGCAAAATTTTTGAAATTCGATACGCTCAGCCTGCATGCGGGCCAGCATCCCGACCCGGTATTCGGGGCGCGGGCGGCGCCGATCTACCAAACCACGTCTTATGTG
>JBFKGW010000085.1:0-8228 GCA_041633145.1 Alphaproteobacteria bacterium | reverse complement strand
GGGGGCGCCGTTGGCCTTGGTGCTGGGCCGCTCGGTCGAAAACACGCTGGAAGCGATCGCCTCGATCAGCGGACTTTACGCGGCCTCGAATGAAGTCGACCGCAACGAGTTTCGCGCCTTTTTCGAACACACGTTCGGCAATAACGGGGAAATTCAGGCCGTCGAGTGGATACCACGGATTTCGGCCGAAGATCGTGCGGCTTACGAGGCGGCAGCGCGCCGAGACGGTTTTGTGGAGTTCGATATTAGCGAGCAAAACGCCTCCGGCGAAACGGTAGCGGCCGCGGCGCGACGCGAGTACTTCCCCGTCTATTTCATCGAACCGCTCGAAGGTAACGAGGCAGCAGTGGGCTTCGACCTGGCCTCCGATCCAAGCCGGCGCGAAGCGCTAAATCGCGCGCGTGACACCGGCAAGATCGCGGCCACGCAAAGAATCCGCTTGGTGCAGGAAGACAAAGATCAATTCGGCTTCCTGGCAGTCGTGCCGATTTATCGCGCAGGATACGTACCGCAAACGATCGAGGCGCGCCGCGAATTTCTCGCCGGCTTTGCCGTCGGCGTATTTCGCATGGGCGATTTCCTTGGGTCAGCGATGGCGCAGCTCCCGACATCGTCCTATTTGGACGTCTACATTCTTGACGCTGCGGCAACACCCGGCGAAGCGCTGTTGTATTTTCGTGGTGGCGCGGGCGAAGATCGCCCGCGTTTGTCGGAAGATGAGCTGTTGCTCGGCGGATATGAAAAGACCACCCTGGCAGTCGCTGACCGCACCTGGTTGCTGGTATTCGTGCCGCCGCCAGGGTTCCAGGTTCCGGCAACCCCGGTGCCGTGGATGATGGCAGCGTTTGGGTTACTTTTGACGATCCTCTTCATGCTGTTCCTGCGCGCTACGCAAAATCGAACCCGCCTGGTCGAACAAACCGTTTTCGAGCGAACCGCCGAGCTTTCTGCCGTCAACCGGGTCTTGGAAGACGAGATGGCGGAACGCCAGCACGCCGAGCAACTGCTGCAGCAGCAGAACGAGACCCTACAGCTGATCTATACGCTCACGCTCGATGTGGACGAGGCAAAAACTATCGACGACGCCATACGCATCTGTATCGAACAGATTTGCGCTTATACCGGTTGGCCGATCGGCCATGCATTCCGTCCATCGGAAGACAACCCGGAAATACTCGTCTCGTCGGGTATCTGGCACACGGCGACGACCGAGGGACTAGAGGCGTTCGTTCGCGTCACCAACGAAAAACAATGCTTGCCCGGCGAAGGCGTGATTGGTCAGGTGCTGGCTGACCGGGAACCCCGATGGATTCCCGACGTCAACTTGGACGACGACTATATGCGCAGCGGCTCTGACGGCGCGTGGCCGGTCAAGGCCGGGTTCATTTTCCCTTTCATGGGCGGCCGGACAGTCATCGCCGTTCTCGAGTTCTACGCGCTGGAGACGATCGAACTCGAGGAGAAAACGCTCGCCGTGATGACCCAAATTGCCAGCCAACTCGGTCGTGCCGCCGAACGGGCGCTGGCGGCAACGAAACTGCGCGAACGCGAAGAATTCGTGCGCCTGATTACCGATAACATGCCGGTCGTCATCGCCTATTTCGACGCCGACATGAACACGCAATTTTACAATCAACTCGGCCTCGACTGGTTCGCCTGTAAACGAGAGGACCTTATCGGCAAACCCATCGACGGCATAATCCCCGAGATGGATGTGGAAAAATACCGCGCGCGCATCAAAAAAGTCCTGGCCGGCGAAACACAGACCTTCGATGCCACGCACACCTATCCGGACGGCAAGCTACGCCATGTCACGATTTCCTATATCCCGCATATCGACGAGTCCGGCGACGCCATTGGATACTTTTGCATCGTGCAGGATATAACGCAGCGGACGGAGATCGAGCGCCAACTCAATCAGGCGCAAAAAATGGATGCGATCGGCCAACTTACCGGCGGCATCGCGCACGATTTCAACAACATTCTGATGATCACCGACGGTTATACCCGGCGGGCCTTGAAGGATGTCGACGATCCCGACGCGGTGGCCGCGGCGCTCGAAGAAGTGCTCAAAGGCACCGACCGAGCGGCTAATCTGACCAAGCAGTTGCTCTCTTTCAGCCGCCGGCAGATCATGGAAAAGCGGATATTCCGGGCCGCGGAGTCGATCGCCGACATCGAGGGGTTACTGCGGAAATCGACCGGTGAACTCTACGAGCTACACTTCGAGAACGAGACCGACGGCCTTTGTGTCGAGACCGACGAGTCGGAATTCAACCAGGCGTTAATCAATCTGGTGATCAATGCGCGCGACGCCATGCCTGCAGGCGGACGCATCGAAATCGCCTGTCGCACGGTCGAACTCGACGAAGAATTCGCCGCCAGGCATCAAAAATTATCGGCTGGCCGTTATGTCGAGGTATCCGTCAAAGACTACGGCATGGGCATCGACAACGACACGCTCGAGCATATCTTCGAACCTTTCTTCACTACCAAGGACCAGGGCAAGGGTACCGGGCTCGGCTTGGCGATGGTCTATGGTTTCGCGCAGAGTTCGGGCGGCACCGTGGAAGTCGAGAGCGCTGTCGAGGCGGGGGCCACGTTCAAGATCTATCTGCCGGCGGTCGACCGCGATCCTCAGGCGGTGATCGCCGAGGTCGAACAGGATCATCTCGGCCAGGGGGAAACCATCCTGGTCGTCGAAGACGATCCGGCGTTGTTGGAGCTGGCGCGCGGAACGCTCGAATCGCTGGGTTACAACGTGTTGACGGCGAGCGACGGCTTTGAAGCGATAGAGATCGAGGCCGAGCACGAATCCGACATCGATCTGCTGCTCAGCGATGTGGTGATGCCAACGATCGGCGGCTTCGAAGTGGCGACGATGATCCGCGAATCTCGCCCGGATATAAAAATTGTGTTTATGTCCGGCTATCCCAATCGCGCCGGCATCAGCAACGAGAACGTACCCGACAATTGTCAATTTCTACAGAAGCCGGTCAAACCGGCCCATCTCGCCCAGGTGCTGCGGCAAGAGCTCGACAGTCCTGAGGCTAACTCTAACCTAGAAAATCGCACCACGGTAAAAACCCATGACTACGCCTGAAAAGAACCCGGATCCCTTACGCGTCCTGCTGGTCGAAGACAGTTTTCAGTCGATGAACCTGACCAAGGGTATGCTGCATGACTTAGGTATTACGCAAATTTTCACCGCAAAGAACGGCGTCGAAGCGCTCAATTTGCTCGGCACCTTCGACGGCGAGGATTTCGTCGACGTCGTGTTGTGCGACTGGAATATGCCAGAGATGAACGGCATGGAACTGCTGCGGCAGGTACGCTCCTGCGACCCCGATCTGCTGTTCATAATGATAACCGGCGAAGCCGATAAGGCGTCGGTCGTCGAGGCCAAGGCCTTCGGCGTCAACGGCTATATCAAAAAGCCGTTCTCGTCCGACGAGTTGCGCAAGAAGCTCGCCGTCGCGGCGCGGATTATCAACCACCGGGCGCTCGAACGGGCCTCGTAGGCCTACCCTAGGGCCTCCACGCCGCCGGCGTGATGCTCTCGATGTCGGTTTTGACATCGATCACCGCCGGCCGCCCGCTGCCAAGCGCCTGTTCCAGCGCACCGGCAAAATCTCCCGGCCGCTCGACGGTCAGGCCCAACCCACCCATCGATTCGGCGATCGCCGCAAAATCGGCTTCCGGGAAGATCCACAGCTCGTCGGAGCCCTTGGTCTGACCGCCATAAATCCCTTCGTTGATACCCTTTTCCTGATTGAGCGAGTGGTTGTTGTTGACCACCGTGACCGTGTTGATGCCGCAGCGCACCGCGGTCTCCAACTCGGTGATGTGGTACCACATGGCGCCGTCGCCGCCGAAGCAGATGACCGGCCGGTCGGGCGCGGCGCACTTGGCGCCCATCGCGGCGGGGAACGCCCAGCCCAGCGAGCCGGCGCAGCGGATGTAGCTTTGATTAGGATGTTTGAGGTCGATCATGGTGCCGGTCCAAATGCCGGAATGGCCGGTATCGGACACCAAAATGGCGTCGCTGGGCAGATGCCTGGTGAGCTCGGCGCACAGCCGCTCTGTGCGCACCGGCGAAGTGTCCGCCGCCATCAGCGGCTCGACTTCGGCGCGCCACGATCCGACCAGCTCCTGCACGCGGCCGACCCAGGCGCTGCGGTCCGGACTTTTTGAACTCGCTTCAAGCAGCCGCTGCAACGCCGGCTTGGCGTCGCCCTGCATGGCCGCCGCCACGGGGTAACTGCGGCCAAGTTCGCGCGGATCGATATCGATCTGCACCACCCGAGCGCCCGGCGCCGGCACCGTCCACTCGTTGGTCACCATGCCGCCGCCCGAGCAGCCGACGAAGATCACCAGATCGGCCTCCGACACCGCCCGGTTGGCGCACCAGCGCGAATAGGCGCCGACGACGCCGACGGCGAGCGGGTGGTCGTCGGGGATAGTGCCCTTGCCGTTGAGCGAGGTCGCCACCGGAATCGACAGCTTCTCAGCCAGCGCCACCAGTTCGCCGCCCGCCCCGCTATGGGCGACGCCGCCTCCGGCAACAATAATCGGTTGCTGCGCTTCGGCGATGACCCGCGCGGCGGCGGCAACGCTGTCGGCGTCCGGCTCCGGGCGGAACGGCGGTACGTGGGTGAACTGTTCCTCGATGACGACCTCGAGGTCGGCTTCGGCGTCGATCACGTTCTGGCCGACGATGCCGTCGAAGTCGAGATGGACCGGCGCCGGCTGGCCGCTCACCGCCTCGCGAAACGCCTGACGCAGCGCCAGCGGCAATTGCTCGACATGGGTAATCGCGGTGCTGTACTTGGTCACCGCGTCGAACGGGCCACGATGGTCAACCTCTTGATAGGCGTGGCGCTGCTGGTGCTGCTGCGGCCGCCGGCCGGTCATGGCGATCACTGGCGAACCGGCTAGGTAGGGATCCTGCAGGCCGGCTGCCAGATTGGCGGCGCCGACCGATTGCGCCATGCACACCCCCGGGTGGCCGGCGATGCGCGCATAGCCGTCGGCCATGTAGGCGGCCGGCTTTTCGCCGTGCACCATGACCCGGCGCAGGCCGATTTCTTCGATTTCCTTGAGCGCTCGAATGCCGAACACCGGCATGAAGAACACGGTAGTGACCCCGTAACCCTCGAGTGTCTCGGCGATGAAGCGCGCGCCGGTCATCTTGGCCATGTCGGTGTCCTCCCCCGGATGTTTTATATTTTCGCAAACCGTACTGCGCCGAGGCGGAGCACACAACGGTCGTCGACTGAAATTGGCGCCCGCGATCGACTTCGTTCCGACAGACACCTAAAGTTGCAAAGTGAAAGGGGCTATTATCGAATGCCAATCAGGCTGGCACGAGAGTCATTCGGCAGGTCAAACCGTGTTTGCAGCGGGCGAAAGCCACCAGACGCTGCGTTAGCGACGTAAGCAAATGGCTTGGACGAAAGTATCCGCTGAAGAGGCTGCGCAGGCTCCCTATTACGGCTTTGGCGGGTGGCTGCTGGCGTTCTATATCGTGCTCGTTCTCTATCTGCTGTTCTGGATGCCGTTTTATTTCCTGCAAGCGCCGGCATCGTGGGACCCGCTGCTGTTCAACACCGTGCACGCTACGAGAATACTGTTCTGGCTACCGTTCCTGGTGCTCTGTCCGCTCAAACACCCCATGATGCCGGCCATCACGATCACGCTGATGTGGTTTTCCTTGGCGATGACCTGGACGGTCGGGTTTTTCGGGTCATCCAGTCACCCAATCACCTGGATTCCGTCCATGTTCATCGGGGCCACCTTCGCCGCCCTCATGACGTGGTATTTCCGCTCCTCACAACGGGTTAACGCAACCTACCGGCATCGGGTCTGGACGTGATCCAAGGCGTTCAATGGTACGGCCTATCTCGACCGCGCCGCCCCCCGTTTCGCTCCTCCGAAGTTCCTGGTGTTGATATTCTTGCTCGGGCCTTTTATCGAACCTGTTCCCGGATCGAACTGTCCCGGCGGGATTTCCTGGCCCGGTCGGTCGGCGTTGGCTTCCCGTTTTTTAGCTTTCTTCGCCGCGTTTGCCTTTGCCCGTTGGCGGGCCCTAGCTTTGGTCATCTCTTTTCGTCTTTCCAAGATGCGGTTGCACGAAGATTGCTTCTATCATTTCGAGACCGATTTGGGTCATCTTCGGCTATCGAAGGCGACGCTATTCGGATACCGCCGCCACCGGCCCCAACAGCTTCTCGTAGCGTTCCTGAAAGAGCGGCCAGGCGTCGGGGTTGATCAGCCGCGGCGGGCGGTTGCCCTTCAGCACCTCGACGATCTGCTCGGCCGCCCAGCGGCCGAGGTTCTCCCGCGCGGTGAAAGTGGCGCCGGCGGTATGCGGGCTGGCGATGACATTGTCCAGGCTGAGCAGCGGGTGCGACGCCTCGGGCGGTTCCGGATCCCACACGTCGACGCCCGCGCCTTTGATGTGGCCGGTGACCAGCGCGTCGTAGAGGGCCGCTTCGTCGTGGATACCGCCGCGCGCCGTCGAGATGAAATAGGCGCTCGGCTTCATTTTGGCGAACGCCGCCGCGTCGAGCATGTTCTGGGTTTCGTCGGTGCGCGGGCAGTGCACCGAGACGTAGTCGGCGCGTGCCAAAAGCTCGTCGAACTCGACCTTGCTGGCGCCATATGATTCGATCGTCGCGGTATCCACGTAGGGATCGTAGGCCAACACCGGCATGCCGAGCGCCGCCACGCACATCTTAGTCAGCGTGCTGCCGGTGTTGCCGATGCCGATAACGCCGAGTGTTTTACCGGCCACCTCGTCGCCGATGTAGTTCTCCCGGCTGGTCAGGCTGCCGGCGCGCAGCGCCCGGTCAGTTTCGGTAATCCGCTTGGAGACCGACAAGATGAGCCCCAGCGCGTGCTCGGCGACTGCCTCACGGTTGGCACCCGACTGGTTGACCACCAGCACGCCGGCGCGCGTACATGCGTCAACGTCGACGGTGTCGTAGCCGGCGCCGTTTGTCGACACCAGCAATAGGTTGGGATTTCGCGCCAGCAGGTCTTCGGTCGCCCAGAATTTCTGCGGAATGTTGTCGCGGGCGGAATCGATCTGATAGACGTGCGCCGCCGCCATCACCGGCTCCACCTCTCCATCCGGGCTGTCGTTGGTGAGCTTGTGCACCTCGATGTCGGGCTCGGCACCAAGAATCTCCAGATAGACCGGGTTGGTCACCCGGTTGATGTAGTAGACCGCCTTCGAGGAATTCGCCGGCACGTCGGTCATCTTGCTACCCCACCTAGTTGCTACCCCACCTAGTCGGCCTTGCCGAACGGCACGTCGTCGATGCCGTGGCGTTCTTCCAGGCCGGCCAGGCCGCGCAGAATCTCGATGAAGGCGACCGTGTCCTTCTCGCCGTAGCCTTTCTCGTAGGCCATCTGCAGCACCTGCGACCAGATGTTGGTCATCAGCATCGGCGCGCCGAGGCGCTGGCCCTGCTCGAGCATCAGGCGCGAATCCTTCAGCGAGATCTTGACCTGGCCCTGCTTGGAATAGTCGGCGTCGATCATCTTGGGACCCTTATCGACCATGGTCTTGGAGCTGCAGGCGCCGTCCTGCAGCACTTTCAGCAGATTGTTGGGCTCGAGTCCTGCCTTTTCGCCGAGCACCATGCCCTCGGCCAGTGCCAGGCGGTTGCCGGCGAGAATGAGGTTGATGATCAGCTTGGTGCGCGCGCCCGAGCCCGCCGGACCCATATAGTAGGCGGCGCGGCTGAAACCTTCGAAGTAGGGCTGGCAGGCCTCGAAGTCGGCTTCGATGCCGCCGGCGATGATCACCAGGTCGCCTGCCTCAGCCATGGTGCTGGTGCCGCTGACGCACGAGTCCAAATAGCGGATGCCGCGCTCGGCGAGATCGGCGGCGAGGCGTTCGGAATCCTCCGGCCGCGCCGTCGTGGTGTCGCAGATATAAAGCCCATCGGCCGCACCTTCGGCGACGCCGTCCGCGCCCAGCAGCACCTCGCGGGCGACGTCGCTGGTCGGTAGCGAGGCGATCACGCAGTCGACGTCCTTGGCGGCTTCGGCCGGCGTTGCCACCGGATGGCCGCCCTGCTCGGCCAGCTGGTCCATGCGTGCGGGATCGACATCGAAGCCCTGCACGATGTATTGCGATTTGCGAAGATTGTGGATGAAGGCTTGGCCCATCAGGCCCATGCCGACCATGCCGACGCGCTGCGCCATGTCTCTCTCCC
>JBFKGW010000084.1:0-8390 GCA_041633145.1 Alphaproteobacteria bacterium | reverse complement strand
GCTGCGCGACCGGCTCGGCGTGCACGACGTTCTGGTTGAACGGTTGGGCCGCGCGCTCGCCGACAGCCTGCCCTTGCAGGCGCGCGACGGTGGCTTCATCGCGGCTGGCTATTCGGCCGCGCTCGACGAACAACGCAAGCTGCGCGACGAGAGCCGGCATACCATCGCCGAATTGCAGCGCCGGATCGCCCAGGCGACCGGCATTGCTGCGCTGAAGATCAAACACAACAACGTTCTGGGTTACTTCATCGAAGTTTCAGCAGCGCAGGCCGACAAGCTGATGGCCGACGGCAAGGAAGCGCTCGCCGAGCAGCACGGTTTGATCCACCGGCAGACCATGGCCAACGCCATGCGCTTCACCACGGTCGAGCTGTCCGATCTCGAAGACCGGATATCGCGCGCCGGTGAACGCGCGTTGGCGATCGAGCTCGAACTGTTCGACGACCTAGGCGGCGAAGTGCTCGCCCGCGCCGACGAAATCGCCAAGGCAGCGCGGGCGATGGCCGAACTCGACGTGGCCGCCGGCTTGGCCGAGCTCGCCATCGTAAACCGCTATTGCCGGCCGAGCATCGACGACAGCACCACATTTCGTATCGTCGACGGCCGTCATCCGGTGGTCGAAGCGGTTCTCGATGACGGTTCGGGTTCGTTCGTCGCCAATAACTGCGACCTCTCGGGCGACGGCGAAAACGGCCGCCTGTGGCTGGTGACGGGACCCAACATGGCGGGCAAGAGCACGTTCCTGCGCCAGAACGCGCTGATTGCGCTGTTGGCGCAGATCGGCTCGTTCGTGCCGGCGCGCGAGGCCGAGATCGGCGTGGTCGACCGGCTGTTCAGCCGGGTTGGCGCGGCCGACGATCTGGCGCGCGGCCGCTCCACATTCATGGTCGAAATGGTCGAGACCGCGGCGATCCTCAATCAGGCGAGCGAGCGCAGCCTGGTCATTCTCGACGAGATCGGCCGCGGCACCGCGACCTTCGACGGCCTGTCGATTGCCTGGGCGACGATCGAACGTTTGCACGAGCAAAACCGCTGCCGCACGCTGTTCGCGACGCACTTTCACGAGCTGACCAGCCTTGCCGCCCGCCTCGACCAGCTGGTCTGCCGCACCATGCGGGTCAAGGAATGGCAGGGCGACGTCGTCTTTATGCACGAAGTCGTACCGGGCACCGCCGATCGCTCCTACGGCATTCATGTCGCCCGCCTGGCGGGACTGCCGGCCGCGGTTCTGGCCCGCGCCGAGGAAGTGTTGCGCCTGCTCGAGCAAGGCGATCAGGGTAACGCGCTCGCCCGGTTGGCCGACGATCTGCCCTTGTTCCATGCGGCGGCGCAGAGCGCACGCGACGACGAAACTGCAGCGCCCAGCGATCCGGTGCGCACGCTGCTGGCCGAGACCAGCCCCGATGAACTAAGCCCGCGCGAGGCGCTCGAGCTGTTGTATAGTCTGAAGGCGGCGTTGGATGGCTAGATTAATCCTGCAGGTGCTCCATCTCGCCGGCTTCGGCGCGGTCGAGCAGGTCATGCGCCACCGCAGTTTCCGCATCTATATGATCGGCCATATTCCCAACGTGATCGGCGTCTGGGTGGTGCGTGTCGCCGTCGGCTGGCTGGGCTGGCAGTTGACCGGCTCGGCGTTTTGGCTTGGCGCGCTGGCCGCCGCCGACACCATGCCGGCGCTGATCCTTGGCCCCTTCGGCGGCGTTCTGGCCGACCGGCGAGACCGGCGCAAGGTTGCCATCATCACCCAGATCGCGCTGTGCGTGATCGCCGTCCTGCTGACCGTGCTGACGGTGTCGGGGCTGATGACGATCTGGTTGTTGTTCGCGCTGGCGCTGGGGCGTGGCGTTACGGCGGCGTTCTGGCAGCCGGTGCGTCTGGCGATGACGCCCAATCTGGTGCCGCGCGCGGAAATTCCCGCCGCCATCGCGCTCAACTCGAGCACCTTTCACTCCGCCCAGTTTGTCGGGCCGGCGGTTTCGAGCGCCTTGATGACAGTGGGCGGCCCCAGCCTGGCGTTCAGCTTTGCGTCGATCGCCGCGGCGTTGATGGTGGTAACGCTGCTGATTATCGAAACCCCGGCGACGACAGCGGGCAAAGGCAAGCGCAACAGCGTGCTTGCCGACATTGCCGTCGGCGTGCGCTATAGCGTGACCCACGCCGGCATCGGGCCGGTGTTGCTGCTGTTGCTGGTTCTGGGCCTGGGCATTCGTCCGCTGGCGGAGCTGTTGCCCGGTTTCGCCGATGTGGTCTTCGGGCTCGACGTCGGCGGCTATTCGATGATGGTCTCCTCGGTCGGTCTCGGCGCGATGAGCGGTGCGATCTGGATGCTGCGGCAGGGCAACCGCGGCGGCATCACCGCGATCGCCACTCGCGCGGGCGTAATTGCCGCGGCTGCGGCGGCGCTGTTCGCGCTGACCAGTTGGCTGCCGTTGGCGATGGTCTGTCTGGTCGTCCTCGGCTTCAGCATGACCAGTTGCGGGGTCGCCACCCAACAGCTGGTGCAACTGGCGGTGCCCGACGAACTGCGCGGGCGGGTGCTGAGCCTGTTCGGCATCATCTTTCGCGCCGGTCCCGGCGTCGGCGCCTTGATAATGGGCTGGATCGCCGACGCGACCGGTCTGGCGTGGCCGGTCGGCATAGGGGCGGGGCTGGGTCTGCTCGCCTATCTCATTGCCAACAGCCGGCGCGAGCGGCTGGAGACGGCGCTCGAAGAAGCCGGCCGGGAGGCCGATGTCAAGGCGACCGAGCCGCAAGTCGGCAAAACCGGCGAACCATCAGCCGAGCGCGCAGCGGAATAACGCCCGCACAAGGCGGTACACCGCGCCCGGATGTGGTAGAACGCTCCCTTGTCTTAATTCTCTTAATTCGGCAACAGCTGCGTTATGGGCGAATCGAAGCGACAGCGTGACATTATCGACCGCGGCGCCTTGGCCGAGGAACTGGCCACCCTGCGCGCAGCGGCCGACGACGACATGGCGCGCCGCCAGGTTGTCCTCGAGCGCTTGCGCCAAGCGCTCGACGCGGGACAGGCCGAGGTGCGGCGCCGCTTCGAGGCTGGCCGCGCAAGCGGCACCCAGGCCGCCGCCAATCTCGCCTTCTTGTTCGATCAGCTGATCCGCCTAGTCCACGACATCGCCGCCGAGGAATATCCCTCGGCCAACCCGACCGCGGCTGACCGGCTAGCGATTGCCGCGGTTGGTGGCTATGGCCGCGGCGAGATGGCGCCCTATTCCGATATCGACCTGCTATTTCTGTTTCCCTACAAGCAGACGCCGCGCGGCGAGCAGGTGGTGGAATACATGCTCTACCTGCTGTGGGATCTCGGCCTGAAAATCGGCCATTCGACCCGCTCGATCGACGACTGCGTACGCCTCGCCAAGCAGGACCTGACGATCCGCACCGCGCTTCTCGAAGCGCGCTATGTCTGGGGCGACCAAGCGCTCTTTCTGGAATTTCGCCAGACTTTCCAGGACCGCGTCGTCGCCGGAACCGCGGTCGAATTTGTCGACGGCAAGCTGACTGAGCGCGACGGACGGCACAAAAAACTGGGCGATAGCCGCTATCTCGTCGAACCCAACGTTAAGGACGGCAAGGGCGGCCTGCGCGACCTGCAGACGCTGTTCTGGATCGCCAAGTACACCCATCAAGTCGGCAACGTCGGCGAACTTGTTGCGCATGGCGTCTTGTCGGACCAGGAGGCGCGCAATTTCGCCAAGGACCATAATTTTCTGTGGACGGTGCGCTTCCACCTCCATTATCTCGCCGGCCGCGCCGAAGAGCGGCTGACCTTCGATCTGCAGACGCGCCTGGCCGAGCGGATGAACTACACCGACCACGCTGGTACCAGCGGCGTCGAGCGGTTCATGAAACATTATTACCTGGTGGCCAAGGACGTCGGCGACCTGACCCGTATC
The DNA here is from genome assembly GCA_041633145.1 of Alphaproteobacteria bacterium. GTDB lineage: Bacteria > Pseudomonadota > Alphaproteobacteria > UBA6615 > UBA6615 > JBFKGW01. The sequence goes on along the minus strand of JBFKGW010000084.1, from coordinate 4,476 downwards.
TTCTGCGCGTCGATCGAAGCGGAAAACATGCGCAAGCCCCTGATCAAGCTGCCGCGCTTCGGCCGCTCGCGCGATCTGATGGGCTTCAAGCTCGACCGCGACCGTTTGACGGTCAGCGACGACGATATGTTCGCGCGCGACCCGGTGGCGATGATCCGCCTGTTCTATGTTGGCCATCGCGAAGGCGTTGACATTCACCCCCACGCGCTTCGCTTGGTGACGCAGAACCTCCGCAAGATCGGTAAACGCGTGCGCAATGATGGCGAGGCCAACCGCCTGTTCGTCGAAATTGTGACGTCGTCGGACGAGCCGGAGATCGCGCTGACGCGCATGAACGAGGCTGGCGTGTTTGGGCGCTTCCTGCCCGATTTCGGCCGCGTCGTCGGCCAGACCCAGCACGACATGTATCATGTCTTCACCGTCGACGAGCACACCATCCAAGCGATCGGCCTGCTGGCCTCGATCGAACGCAATGAACAGCGCCAGCAACACCCCTTGGCGAGCGAGATACTGCCGAAGATTGGCTCTCGCCGCGCGTTATATATTGCGGTGCTGCTACACGACATCGCCAAAGGGCGCGGCGGCGATCATTCTATTTTGGGCGCCGAGGTGGCGCTCAAGGTCTGTCCGCGGCTCGGTCTCAGTGATGAGGAAACCGAATCCGTCGAATGGCTGGTGCGCCACCACTTGGCGATGAGCGACGTGGCGCAAAAGCGCGATCTGTCGGACAGCAAGACCATCAGCGACTTTGCCGAGTTGGTGCAATCGCTCGAGCGGCTGCGCCTGCTGCTGTGCCTGACCGTGGTCGACATGCGCGCGACCGGGCCGAACGTTTGGAACAATTGGAAAGCAGAGCTGCTGCGCGAATTGTATTACGCGACCGAAGACGTCTTGTCTGGCGGCCAGCTTACCCACGCGCGCCAGTCCCGGGTGGAAGCCGCCAAGGAGGCGCTCAAGGAGCGGCTGACCGATTGGGCGGAAGAAGAAATCAAAGCCCAGTTGGATCGCGGCTACCCCGGCTATTGGCTGACCTTCGACACCGACACGCTGGAGCGCCAGTCGCGCATGATGCGCAGCGCCGAAGCGGAGAAACGGCCGCTGACCGTCGAAATTCACGTCGTCAGCAACCTCGACGTCACCGAAGTGACCATCTACACGCAAGACCATCCCGGTTTGTTTTCGCGCATTGCCGGCGCGTTCGCCGCGGTCGGCGCCAATGTCGTCGACGCCAAGGTATTTACTACACCGGCGGGCATGGCGTTGGATGTGTTCTGGTTGCAGGACGCCAATCGGCAGGCGTTTTCGCAATCGGCGGCTTTGGCGCGCATGTCGGTGCAGATCGAGCGGGCACTCGCTGGCGAAATGAAGCGCGACGAAGCCCATGCCGAACGCACCTTCGTGCCGGCGCGCACCCGCGTGTTCACTGTGGCGCCGCGGGTGATCATCGACAATCAGGCGAGTGCCACCCACACGGTGATCGAAATCAACGGCCGCGACCGTCCCGGCTTCCTCTATTCGGTCACGCGTGCGCTCTATTCGCTGGCGCTGCAAATTTCCTCGTCGAAGATTTCCACCTACGGCGAACGCGCGGTCGACGTCTTCTATGTGAAGGACGGTTTCGGCATGAAAGTGACCCACGAAGACCGTCTGGAGAAGATCCGCAACACCCTGCTCGAGGCGATCACCGAGACCGACGAGCCCGCCGACCAACGATCGGCGGCGGCAGAGTAGGCCTCGCTCTGCCTAGACGCCGCGCCTTTCCTTCGCCCTGATTTCCGGTTAAGAGCGCGCCATGGCGCTTTTTCGATCGATCGCCACCGTCGGCGGCTGGACCATGGGCAGCCGGGTGCTTGGGTTTGTTCGCGATATTCTGATCGCGGGCCTGCTGGGCGCCGGTCAGGTGACCGATGCCTTCTTCGTCGCCCTGCAGTTGCCCAATATCTTCCGGCGGCTGTTCGCCGAAGGGGCCTTCAATGCCGCGTTCGTACCGCTGTTTGCCGGCGAGCTGACCGAGTCGGGACGCGATGCGGCGCGCGAATTTGCCGAGCGGGTGTTCGGCGTGATGGCCGGCGTGCTGATCGTGTTCAGCGCGCTGGTGGAAATATTCATGCCGCAGGTGATGAGCGTGATCGCCGGCGGCTTTCGCGACGACCCGGTGAAATTTCAACTCGCTGTCGACTTTGCCCGTTTGACCTTCCCCTACCTGCTGTTCGTCTCGCTGGCGGCGATGCTGAGCGGCATCCTCAACACGCTCGAGCGTTTCGTCGCCGCGGCGGCGGCGCCAATCCTGCTCAACATCATTTTGATCGGCGCCTTGGTGGGCGTCAGCCTCGGCTGGCTACCCGACCCCGGACTGGCGCTGAGTTGGGGTGTTTTGATCGCCGGTATCGGCCAGTTCGTCTGGCTGGCGTTCGCGTGCGGGCGCGCCGGACTTTTGCCAAAAGTACCGCGCTTGGTATTGGGTCCGCGGGTGCGCCGCCTCTTCGCATTGATGGGTCCCGGCATCGTCGGCGCCGGGGTCTACCAGATCAACGTTTTGATCGGCGTGCGCCTGGCCTCGGAACTGCCCGAGGGCTCGGTGTCGTTCCTCTACTTTGCCGATCGGGTGAACCAACTGCCGCTGGGGGTGGTCGGCGCCGCGGTCGGCGTCGCTTTGCTGCCGCTGCTGTCGCGCCAGTTGAAGGCGGGCGACGATGCGGCGGCGCGCGACAGTCAGAACCGGGCGATCGAGTTCGCCATGTTGCTGACGGTTCCCGCCGCCGCGGCGCTGCTGGTGCTGCCCGAACCGATCGTCACGGTGCTGTTCCAGCGCGGGCGCTTCGGCGGCGACGATGCCCAGGCGACCGCGGCGGCGTTGGCCGCCTTTGCCGCCGGCTTGCCGGCCTATGTGTTGATCAAGGCACTGGCGCCGGGCTTTTTCGCCCGCGAAGATACCGCGACACCGGTCAAGATCGCCGGCGGCGCGGTCGTGGTAAACGTTGCGGTCGCGCTCAGCCTGATGCCGTTCCTCGCTCATGTGGGCATCGCCTTGGCGACCGCGATTTCGGCGTGGCTCAACGCGTCAGCGTTGGCGTTCCTGCTGCACCGGCGGGGGCTGCTCGCGCCCGACCCGCGGCTCAAAGCTAGGCTGGCGCGCACTGTCGTATCGTCAGCAGTAATGGCGGCGGTGCTGTGGGCGGCGGTTCGCGGACTGGCGCCCTGGCTGCTGCCCGGTTCGCTCGCCGGCATCGTGGCGCTGGCCCTAGTGGTGGCCCTTGGTCTGGCTGTCTACGCCGTGCTGGCGCAGCTGCTGGGCGTGATGCGCTGGGGAGAAATGCGGGCGCTGCTGCGCCGCGCCTGAGGGCCGATCCGCTGGCTTGACGGCGCGCCGTCGCCCAGCGATAAGAGCGCGCCCCGGTCGCTTCGTGTGGCCGGCCCCTGGCCCCTCGGGCGTCCAAACCCCTTGGAGAGGTTTACCATGAGCCGCATTTTCTCAGGCGTTCAGCCGACCGGCGACCTCCACCTTGGCAACTATCTCGGCGCGATCCGCAACTTCGTGCGCCTGCAGGAAGACTTCGAATGTCTGTACTGCGTCGTCGATCTGCATGCGATTACCGTGTGGCAGGACCCGGCGCTGCTGGCCGCCAACACCCGCGAGGTGGCGGCGGCGTTTCTGGCGGCTGGCATCGATCCAACGCACAGCATCATGTTCAACCAATCCCGGGTGCCGGCGCATGCCGAGCTCGCCTGGATCTTCAACTGCGTCGCCCGGGTCGGCTGGCTCAACCGGATGACCCAGTTCAAGGAAAAGGCCGGCAAGCACCGCGAGAATGCGTCGGTCGGCCTGTACGTCTATCCCAATCTGATGGCCGCCGACATTCTGGTCTACATGGCGACGCACGTGCCGGTCGGCGAAGACCAGAAGCAGCATTTGGAACTGACCCGCGATATCGCGCTCAAGTTCAACAACGACTTCGGCGTCGAGTTCCTGCCGGTGGTCGAGCCGCTAATCTTCGGCGAGGCGACGCGGGTGATGAGCCTGCGCGACGGCAGCAAGAAAATGTCCAAGTCCGATCCGTCGGATTATTCGCGCATCAATCTTACCGACGGGTCGGACGCAATCGCGCAAAAAATCCGCAAGGCGCGCACCGACGCCGACGCTCTGCCCGGCCCCGATGTGCTGGCCGCCGACGGCAGCCATGTCGAGCCGGCGCACGAGAAGGCACGCCCGGAAGCATTCAATCTGTTGGCGATCTATGCCGCGTTGTCGGAGCAATCGATGGCACTTACGCTGGAACAGTTCGAGGGCGCCCAGTTCAGCGCGTTCAAGGGCGAGCTGGCCGATCTGGCGGTCGCCAAGCTCGGCCCGGTCGGCGAAGAGATGCAGCGGCTGATGGCCGACCCCGGCCATGTCGATGGTATTTTGCGCGACGGCGCGGCGCGGGCCAACGCGATCGCTGAACCGGTCTTACGCGAAGTGCACGAGATCGTCGGGTT
>JBFKGW010000083.1:0-8393 GCA_041633145.1 Alphaproteobacteria bacterium | reverse complement strand
TCTACCGCAAGGTCGTGGAGCCGTAGGATCGCGCCGGCGGCGCTAACTCGCGGCGTGCTCGACGATCAACGCGGCGAACAGCACGAACAGATAGAGAATCGAAAAACCGAATAGGCGCTTGGCGGCGGCGTCGCTGGCGGTGCGCACCACTTGTACGGACAGCCACAGCAAGTAGCCCCCCACCGTGGCCGCCGCGGCGGCGTAGGCGATACCCGCGGTGCCCATCGCCATCGGCGCGAAGCTCAACGGTACCAGCAGCAGGGTATAGATCAGGATCTGCCGCCGGGTCTCGGTCAGGCCGGCGACCACCGGCAACATGGGTATTCCAGCCTTGGCGTAATCGCCTTCGCGGTACAGCGCGAGCGCCCAGAAGTGGGGCGGCGTCCACATGAAAATGATCAGGAACAGCACCACCGATTCGAGGGTCACCGATCCGGTTACCGCAGCCCAGCCGATCATTGGCGGCATCGCGCCGGCGGCGCCGCCGATGACGATATTCTGCGGCGTACGCCGCTTCAGCCAAACGGTATAGACGAAGATGTAAAACCCGGCGGCAAACGCGAGCAACGCGCCAGCGACCCAATTGAGCGCCAGCCCCATGATTATAATCGGCAACAGATTAAGCGTAATGCCAAACGCCAAGGCCTTGTGGGGTGCTATGCGGCCGGCCGGGATCGGGCGCTTACGGGTGCGTTCCATCAACGCGTCGATGTCGCGCTCGTACCACATATTGATTGCGCCGGCCGCGCCCGCACTAAGCGCGATGCAGAGAACCGCAATGGCGGCGAGGGCCGGATGCAGGCTACCCGGCGCCACCACCATGCCGGCGAAACCGGTGAAGACGACCAGCGACATCACCCGCGGTTTGAGCAGCGCAAAATAGTCGCCCAACCGCGCGCTGGTGCGTCCGGCGATGCTCTGCGCCGCGCCCGTCGTCTCGACCGTCATACGCGAATGCCCCTCCCGCGGTCATTGTAGCGGCAAGCCGCTGAACGGGTAACTCTCTTGCCCCTTCGGCAGCGGATAACTGGCGAAATTTCGCCTGCGGCGAATTGCCGCGCACCGTCGGCACCACGGCTTGTACGGTGCGAAAGGCGGAAAAATAACTGGCCGTACAATAGCCATATTGTCGCGTTACGAAGCCGTACGTGGAGCGCTGTGGATATGTCCCATTTGTGCCGTGTGCGGGGCTGTATTCGGGCGCTTTTCGCTGCTATAGACGCGTTATCGGGTTGTCCGTTTTGATTCAAGGAGACACTGGTGAGACACATCATTGCAACAACTGTTTTGACCGTAGCCCTGACCGGCGGCGCGGTAACCGCACATGCCGACGGCGATGCGGCGGCCGGCGAAAAAGTATTCAAATCCCAATGCGCGCGCTGCCATACCATCGATGAGGGCGGCAAGGACAAGGTCGGCCCCAACCTATTTGGCGTATTTGGCGGCACCGCCGGCGTACGGGTAGCCAGTTTCGAAAAACGGCATTCGAAAGCGATGAAGGAATCCGGCATCGTTTGGAACGAAGAAACGCTCGAAGGGTTCCTGGCGAACCCCAAGCAATACCTGCCGAAGAACCGCATGACGTATGGTGGCGTCAAAAAGGAAGACGATCTGGAAAATCTGATCGCCTATTTGAAGACGGCCCAGTAGCGGACATGCTCTCGCACCGCCGTGGCCGTGGGTGAGAGGTCTTAAATGTTGATAACGCCAGCCCACGCCCACGGGCTTCTCGGCGGCGAAGCGGGCGCCCATGACGGTCCGCTCATCTTGCTGACGGTCTTGGTGGTGGTGGTGTCCTTGCTGGTTGTCGAATCGAAGTGGCGCCGCCGCAAGCGCCGTCTGCAAAACCACGCTGAGCAGCCGAGCGAAGCCGATTCGCGCTGAGCCGGTACGGTACTAATCGAATGAAAACGCCGGCGCTTTTCGTGCCGGCGTTTCTAGTTTGCGCAAACTGGTGTCGTGCCGGTTTAAACCGTCCAGGTATGGCCGCGGCGCAGCAACTTGTCGAAGTCGCCGTCGCCGCTCTTATCCTTGATCTCGTTCAGCTGCTCGTGGACCGCCGCGTCGTAGGTCGGCACCGGATCGCAATAGAGCACGCCGAGCGCCACCGGAAAGGCCGGCGGCTTCATGCTGGCCAGCAGCATCGCCAGCGGCCGGTTGCCCTCGTCATGCACCAGCACGTCGTCTTCGGTGATGCCATCTTCGCCAATGGTGACGACTTCCAGCCACATCAGGCCTTTTTGTATGCGTAGTCCCTTGTTGGACTCGGCACCGAAAATCAATGGCTTGCCGTGCTCGACGTGGATCTGCATGTCGGCCTGGACGTTCTTTTCGGTGAAATGCTTGAACACACCGTCGTTGTAGACGATGCAGTTCTGGAAGATCTCGACGAACGATGCCCCCTTGTGTTCGTAGGCGCGCCTGAGCACGACCGGCAGGTGTTTCTGTAAGATATCAGCCGAGCGGGCGATGAACCGTCCGCCAGCGCCAATCGCGAATTGGGCGGCGGAAACCGGCCGGTCGACGGAGCCGTACGGTGTCGACGGCGATCGCGTACCCATTTGTGACGTCGGTGAATACTGGCCCTTGGTCAGGCCATAGATTTCATTGTTGAACAGCAGGATCTGCAGATCGACGTTGCGCCGCAGCACGTGCAGGGTGTGGTTGCCGCCGATCGACAACATGTCGCCGTCGCCGCCAACCACCCAGACGTCGAGGTCGGGGTTGGCCAGCTTGACGCCGGTCGCGATCGTCGGTGCGCGGCCGTGGATGGTGTGGAAGCCATAGGTTTCCATGTAGTAGGGGAAACGCGCAGCGCAGCCGATGCCGGACACGAACACCGTTTTGTCGGGATCGGCCTGGAGATCGGCCAGCGTGCGCTGCACGCCTTTCAAAATCGCGTAGTCGCCGCAACCGGGACACCAGCGCACTTCTTGGTCGGTGGCGTAGTCCTTCGCGGTCAGCTTTTCCGGAGGTGTCTGGACGTTCATGTTAGTTCCCCAACCGGCCGCGTATGGCCCGTTCTAGTTCGTTAATCAGGAATGGCTTGCCGGTCACTTTGTTCAAGCCCTCGGCCGGCACCAGATATTGCGCGCGCAACAGCGTAACCAGCTGACCGTTGTTCATCTCTGGCACCAAAACCTGGCTAAAACTACCCAGCAGATCGCCAAGATTGCGCGGTAGCGGCCAAATGTAGCGTAGATGGACATGCGCGACGTCGAAGCCTTCGTTGCGCATATTGTGGACCGCCCGGCTGATCGGCCCGTAGGTCGAGCCCCAGCCGACCACCGCCAGGCTGGCGCCGGCCTCACCCTGATCGACCGCCTGCTCGGGAATGTCTTCGGCGATGCCGTCGATCTTAGCGGCGCGCAAGTTAGTCATCTTTTGGTGGTTGTCCGGAGCATAGGAAATATGACCAGAACCGGCCGCCCGTTCGATACCGCCGACGCGGTGAGCGAGCTTCGGTGTGCCTGGCTTTACCCACGGCCGCGCCAGCGTCGTCTCGTCGCGTCCGAACGGTTGGAAATCTTCCGGGTCGGTGCGGAACGTCACTTCGAAAGGCTCGTAATTCGACATGTCGGGAATAAGCCAGGGCTCCGACGCGTTGGCGATGTAACCGTCGGTAAGCAGCATGACCGGCGTCATGTACTTGGTCGCCAGGCGGACTGCTTCGATCGCCGTATCGAAACCATCGACCGGCGAACTCACCGAGATAACCGGCATCGGCGCATCGGCGTTACGCCCGAAGACGGCCTGGTAAAGATCCGACTGCTCGGTCTTGGTTGGCAAGCCGGTCGACGGGCCGGCCCGTTGCGAATTGACCACGACGAGGGGCAGCTCGGCGGCGATGGCAAGGCCGATCGCCTCCATTTTCAACGCAATTCCCGGTCCCGAACTCGAGGTGATGCCCAGCGAGCCGGTATAGGAGGCGCCGATCGCGGCACCGACCGCGGCGATTTCGTCTTCCGCCTGGAACGTCACCACGCCGAACTCCTTCATCGCCGCCAGTTGGTGCAGCAGCGCCGAAGCCGGCGTGATCGGATAAGAGCAGAAAGTCAGCCCGACCTTGGCCAAGCGCGTGCCGGCGAGCAGGCCCAGCGCGATCGAATCGGTGCCGGTGACCGTGCGGTACAGCCCCGGCGCGATCTCCGCTCGCGGCATCGTATAGCCGCTGATCTCCGCCGGCATCTCTGCCGTCTCGCCGAACGCATGACCGGCATTCATCGCGGCGATGTTGGCTTTGGCGATTTCCGGTTTGGTGGCAAATTTGCTGGTCAGCCAGTCGACTGAGGCTTGGCGGGGCCGACCGTACATCCAGTAGATCAGGCCAAGCGCCCACATATTTTTCGAGCGCAACGCCTCTTTGTTCGACAGGCCGAATTCCTTCACCGATTCGACGGTCAGGCGCGACATATCGATCTTGATGACGCGGTATTTTTCGAGGCTATTGTCTTCCAGCGGGTTGGACTCGTAGCCAGCCTTGGCCAGGTTACGGTCCGAAAAGGCGCCGGTATCGGCGATGATGATGCCGCCGGGTTTGACGTCCGGCAGGTTGGTAATCAGCGCTGCCGGGTTCATCGCGACCAACACGTCGAGTTCGTCGCCCGATGTCATAATCTTACGGGCGCCGAAGTTGATTTGAAACGCTGACACACCAAACGTGGTTCCTGCCGGCGCACGAATCTCGGCGGGGAAATCGGGGAAGGTGGCCAGGTCGTTGCCGGAGAGCGCTGCGGTCAGCGTGAATTGTGAGCCGGTTAATTGCATACCATCGCCGGAATCACCAGCGAAACGGACAACTGCTGATTCGACTTCGGAGCGTTTTTCTTCCGGCTGCTCCAGGGCGGTTGCCTCGGACATATAGCTATTCCTTGGACGCTTCTTTTTTGAGGCGCAGATCAAATCCCGCGCTTAGCGTAGGTGCCTGACTGCGGGGCGTAACTTCTTCCTATGGCGCGATCGTTTCAAGCACTAAATGGGATTTTTTCAGCAAAAAATAAGTGTTTTGCCACTTAATCAAGCGCAGCCAGCATTTCCGGCACGGTCACAAACTTGCGACGGGGCGCGTCGCCGACCGCGGCGGCGATTTCCGCCGCTTCGATTTTCTGCCAGTCGGCATAGTTAACGACGCGCACGCTGCGCTCATCGAGCAACGCGGTCAGCGCGTCGCGGCCTGGTTTGGCACTTTCAGTCACATCTTCGAGAATTTGCTGCGCTGCGGTTTCGCCGTCGGGCTTGTTGGTGCCGATCACGCCGGTCGGTCCGCGTTTGATCCAACCGACCGCGTAGACGCCATCGCCGACGCGGCCGTCCTGGTGGATAACGATACCCTTGTCGTTGTCGAAGGGGACCCCCTCGATGGGGATTGAATAATAGCCGATGGCTGCGACCACCAGGCCGCACGCGATGTCGAAGAATTCGCCGGTGCCGACCGCCCGGCCGCCTTCGACCTTGGTCCGTTCGACCCGCAGGCCCTCGACCCGGTCGCCGCCCAACACTTCGACGGGGTTGGCGAAGAATTCGAAATGAACCTTCTTTTCCTTGCCGGCCGGGTCGACCTGCAAGAACTCTCGTAAGGTGGCCAGATTGCGCTCTTTCAAGCGTTGGTCACGATCGGACCAATCGCCGGTGACTTCGTCGGGCAGTTGATCGGGATGGACGATCGGCAGGCAATTTTCCAGCTTGCCCATCTCGCGAAGTTCGACGTTGGTGAACTTGGCTTCGATCGGACCCCGCCGGCCCAGTAGATAGACGTCGGTCAACGGCGAGGCTTGCACCGCGCTCGCCGCGTGCTCGGCAAGGTCGGTTGCTGCCATTTCGGCGGGCGTTTTCACCAGCACCCGGGCCACGTCGATCGCGACATTGCCGACACCGACCACGGCAACCGCCGCGACATTCAAATCGGGGTTCAAATCGGTGAAGTCCGGGTGGCCGTTGTACCAGCCGACGAAATCGGCCGAACCGAAAACGCCTTGTTTATCAGCGCCGGGAATGTCCAACTTGCGGTCGGTCGGCGCGCCGACGGCAAGCACGATAGCGTCGTAGATTTCGCGCAGCTCATCCATCGTGACGTCCTTGCCCACTTCGACATTGCCGAAATATGCGACATCTTCATTGAGCGCGGTTTTTTCGTAGGCCTTCGCAACCTTCTTGGTGGTCTGATGATCGGGCGCGACGCCACCGCGAATCAACCCAAACGGGGTCGGCAAGCGCTCGATAATGTCGATCTCAACGTCGCGGTCGCTCTTGAGCAGCGAGTCGGCCGTGTAGAATCCGCTCGGTCCGGAACCGATTATGGCAACCTTGGTAGTCATGAGCCCTCCCGATTTCGGGCCGGACTATAACCAAAGCGTTTGCCGTCTGCCATCCCGACAAGGCACCAAACCTGCGACGTTTTTACACGATCGATTTGCGGGCGCGGCGACCTCCAGGGGTGCTCGCTCTTCGATGCGTGGTGCGTCCGATTTCCGCTTTGATCGTCCTGTTACGTTTCAGCGGACGGTTCAAAAAGACCTGGCTGCCTGTGCTTCGAAGTCACCCGGACTGATGTTGCCAAGGTGGCCATGGCGGGCGAGCTGATCGAGTTCAACGCGAGTCAAGTCGCAAGCAACTGCTCGTACGTTTGATCGGCCTGCATGCGTTCAAACATCTTTTGCTCCTCCTCGCCCCAGAAGAAACCCACGATCACGAAACGCCGGCCGCTAGTGACCGGTAAGGCCTGATGGAGCAGCGAACAGGAGAACACAGCGGCGCCCCCCGCCGACGGCGCATAGAGCTGTGGCCCATACTCGGGAAACCGCAAGAACCCGCCCTGGTATTCGCCGGTATTAAGGTTCAACGTCAGCGCGTAGCGCCTGTGTTTGGTCTGCGGTGTCGTGTTATCGCGGTGTGGTGCAAAGTGGCCGCCCGAGGTCGAGTCATAGCAGCCTATCTTAAAGTGTTCCCCGCGGCTGACGCGAAAGCCGAAGCCCTTGAGGACTTCGGGCAACAGGCGTCGGGCAATCACGTCTAACAGTTCCTCGCCTTCCGGCGAGTCCTCAGGGATGATCACGTCGGTGCGGATCTTGGTATAGGGATCGGCAATGTTGGCCCCTGCCTTGGAGGAGGCAACTGTATTGTCGAGCTTCGACCCCTCTTCCCAAAAGGTCATGAGACGGCGGCAGTGGTCACGGTCGAGCACGTTGGGCACGGCCAGAACTGGTGCCTGTGCCGCGACGACGCTCGGCCGCAGAACCTCGCTCCGCCCACGGACATGGGCGAGCGCCACCTCGGCCTGGCTTGCGCCGTCGGCATTGGTGACTTTCCGCTCCAAGCGCAGCACCGGGTCGAGCAACAATGTGACGGCGCCAGCGGCCTGATCGAGCCCAGCGGCCTTGTGCAGGGTGCCCTCGGGGTCTCTCAAGACGGGAAACGGTAGCTCGAGGCGCTCCGCAACGGTCGCATTCGCCTCCGCCGGCGCCCGCGTGATCGCCAAGATTTGGGTTTCCATCTGGCCAAATTCCTCGGAGAGACTGGCGAAGCGTTCCAGTTCAACCAATGCATCCTCGGGAGAATCCGTAAGGTGTATGGCCTTTGGCCAGCCGTAGAACCCTTCGTCGTAAAGGGAGAACGGTTGGCCATTGACGTCTACAAACGCGAGATCGTGAAGACGTTCCCCGGTCGTCAGCGGCCTTTGCTTGGAAGCGGGATAGCTCGTCAACATGGTGACAGCGCCTCGCGACGACGGTTCGGCGGCCAATGGCCGCACACGCAAACTCTTAGATGCTAGCGGATACTCACCCCTAGTGGAACTCCCGGGAAAGCTCAAAAGCTAGCGGGCTCTCCCGTCTGATCGCTGAACGCGACCTTCTGGTAATTAAGTGGGAGCTAAACCCCGGGCAGTGTGAGATGCAGGCCGTTCAGTCCGAGAACTGACGCTACGTCTACCGTCGGTCCAGGCCATGTGAAAACTTGGAAGTTGAGACCTGCCACGTAATGATTGGACCCGGGAAAATGCGCGGCCAAATCAAAACCGTAAAGAAGCCAAACGTCAGGAATTAGTATTGGTCCCGGCGCTCAAAGAATCGTTTTCGCACGGCCTGGATTACAAGCAGCCGCAGCAAAACGCGACGCAGGTTAATGGAGTTGGCTCGACATTGCGGCGTGGCGAAACTTGTTTGGCATCATCGGCCCGGCGTGGGCGACTTTGACCGAATGTAATTTGCCGTCGAGGTTGTGGGCCCAGAAATCGAGAAACTTGCGCAGCCGCGGGTAATCCGGCGCCCGGTCGAGCCGCTGCCAGATAAAGGTTTGCAGCAGGCTGGGGTGGTCGGGCATGTGGTAGAGAATTTCCGCGGTGGTCAGGCGATAACCGCGGAGTTGCAGTTCAAAGTCGCGCATCGTTGCAATCGTCT
>JBFKGW010000082.1:0-8406 GCA_041633145.1 Alphaproteobacteria bacterium | reverse complement strand
GGCGTCTGGCGGTTTTGCCTTTGTCGGCGCTGCGCGGCCGACGGCCTGTCACGAAGGTGCCATAGAATCAGCCTAAAGTGCCGGCCTGGTCACTCCGCGCGAGGGAATCACGAGATGCCGCTGCTATTCCGCCTGCTGCTTTCGGTGACGTTGGCCGCGTTGCCGCTCGCCGCGTCGGCGCAAGAGGCGTTCAAGTTCATCGCCCTGGGTGACATGCCCTACGGCCGGCCCAAGCAGGTCTACGGCGACTTCCGTACGCTGATCGCCACGATCAACCAGCGCGCGCCCGACCTGGTGATCCATATCGGCGACATCAAGTCGGGCAGCACGCCGTGCTCCGACACCCTGCTGCGTGACCAGCTCAATTTCATGAACAGCATGCGGGGCGCCGTGCTGTACACGCCCGGCGACAACGAGTGGACCGACTGCCACCGCAAAAAAGCCGGCGAATTTGATCCGCTGGAGCGACTCGATTTCCTGCGCAAAATCTTCTATGCGAACGGCGCCCAGACGCTGGGCACGTCGCCGTTGGCGGTCGAGCGGCAGCCGGCGGTAATGCCGCACTACGCGACTTATGTGGAGAACGCCCGGCTAACCATGAACGGCGTGCACTTTATCGCCGCCCACGTGGTCGGTTCGAACAACAACCGAATTACCGATAATCCGGAGGCAAACCAAGAATATCTGGCGCGCGAGAGGGCGAACATTGCCTGGCTCAAAGATAGCTTCGATAAGGCGGCAAGCGAGGGCGCGCGGGCCATCGTCGTCGCGATTCATGCCGACATGTTCAGGACCGGCTTTGACGTTTTCGGCAATGAAGGTTTCCGCAGCATTTCGGGCTTCGCCGCGGTCGGCAAAGCGCTGGCGCAGAACGCCCGGGCGTTCGGCAAACCGGTTCTTCTGGTCTACGGCGATAGCCACAAATTCGAAGTGACACGGCCGTTCGCGAAAACGGCGCCTAATCTGGTCGCTTTGCAGGTCTACGGCGCTTCTGACATGCACGCCGTCGAAGTCGCGGTCGATCGGGAAGATGCCGCCGTTTTTTCCTACCGCTCGGTGATAAACCCGGCGCTGACGAATGAAGCCCCATCGCGTCCGGAGTGAAGCTATCTGCCGACAATTAGCCCTGGCATTGCCGCTGCGCTATGCTGTCGTCCGATATTCACAACGGTAGAGGAAGACGGCATGAAATTGACGATGGTCCCGCTAACCGACACGGATGAAGGCTGGCGGGCGGTGCGGACGGCGCTGACGATTGCGCGCCAATTTGATGGCCATGCCGATGCGGTTCTCGTGCAACCGCATATCGAAGTCGAGATGCGGGAATTTTTGCCAGCGGTCGACAAGGATTTGCGGGTGCAATTGGCCGACCGGGCGCGCGAGGATATGGCGGCCCATATTCGTCAGGCCCACAACACCTTCGACGAGATTGCCGCGGTGTTCGACGTCGCCGTGCGAGATGATCCGCAGGCGGCCGGCGCGCCGTCGACCACAATGCAGGTGAACGAAGGGCAAATGCCCGACATCGTGCGCATGCGCGCGAGCGTTTACGACGCCGTCATTTTCGCCCACCCCGTCGGCAAGGCGCACGCCGATTGGCGGCCCAGCGTCGAAGCGGCGCTGTTTTCGGCCGGCCGGCCTGTCCTCATCGCGCCGTCAACCGACGTCGAGTCAGTCGGCGACACCGTTCTGGTGGGCTGGAACCGATCCGCGCAATCGGCGCGCGCGATGTTGGGAGCCATGCCGTTCCTGACACGGGCCAGCCGCGTCGTCATCTTGTCGATCGCCACCGGCGCTAAGGAAGGGCCTTCGCCGCAGGAAGCCGCACGGCTGCTTAACTGGCACGGCATTGCCGCCGAGGTGGAAGAAATACCGCCCGAAAGCGGACCAGTCGCCGCGACGATACTAGCGAAGGGCCAGCAGGTCGGCGCCGATCTGGTGGTCATCGGCGCTTACTCGCACAGCCGGTTTCGCGAAATAATCCTGGGTGGGGTGACCCAGCATGTGTTGCGCCGCGCCTAAGTGCCGGTGTTAATGGCCCACTGAGCGAGCAGTTCTATATTCCAAGCGAGTTTGTTTCTGGTAACGTCATTCCATGTCGAGTGACGGTGCAATCAGCGATTACGACGCTGGCGAATACTATTGCGAGATATTCGGTCGGCCCGGTGGGCGACGGCCGGGTTATACGCGCCTGATCCGCGAGCGGCTCGCCGAGCTTGGCGTCACGCAGTTGCGCGCGCGCGCGCGCGACGCCGAGAACGAGCTATATAATCTGGGTATCACTTTTACGGTCTACTCGGGCCGCGAGACGATCGATCGCATCTTGCCCTTCGATGTCATACCCCGGCTGCTCTCGCCGAAGGATTGGCAGACCATCGAGAGCGGCGTCAAGCAGCGGGTTGCCGCGCTTAATCTGTTTCTGCACGACATCTACCACGACGGCAAGATCCTCAAAGACGGCGTCGTGCCTGCGGATTTGGTTCTGGGTAACGCCAATTACCGGCCGGAGATGAAAGGGTTCGATCCGCCCAAAGGAACTTACGTGCATATTTGCGGTGTCGATATCGTGCGCGATGAAACCGGCACCCTTCGTGTGCTCGAGGACAATGCGCGCACGCCCTCCGGCGTGTCCTACGTGATCGAAAACCGCCATCTGATGATGCGCGCCTTCCCCGACCTGGCGCAGGGCCTCAAGATCGCCGATCTCGACGATTACGGCCGCCAGCTGGCGAAAGCGCTGAGCGCCGTGGCGCCAGCCGGCGTCTCCTCGCCCAATGTGGTCTTGATGTCGCCCGGTATCTACAACTCGGCCTATTTCGAGCACGTTTTCCTGGCCCGCGAGATGGGTGCGGCGCTGGTCGAAGGACAGGATCTGGTGATCGACAAAGATCGCGTCTATATGCGCACCACGCGGGGCCGCGAACCGGTTCACGTGATCTACCGGCGCATCAACGACGACTTCCTCGATCCGAAGGCGTTTCGCCGCGACAGCACGCTCGGCGTGCCGGGTCTCTTCGAAGTCTATCTGAAAGGCAATGTGACCCTGGCCAACGCGGTCGGCACCGGCGTCGCCGACGATAAGGCGGTTTATGCCTACATGCCGCGAATCATCAAATATTATCTCGACGAGGATGCAATCATCGCCAATGTGCCGACCCATATCTGCCGCGAGCCCGAAGGCCTGCAGCAGACCCTTGATCATCTCGACGAGCTGGTGACCAAGCCGGTTGGCGAGGCGGGTGGCTACGGCGTCGTCGTCGGCCCGCGCGCCGGCAAACGCGCGCTCGCCCAGTTGCGCGCCAAGCTCAAGGCCGACCCGGCGAACTTTATCAGCCAGCCGATGGTAAATTTATCGGTTTGCCCAACGCTGGTGGGTCGCGCGGTCGAACCGCGTCATGTCGATCTGCGCCCGTTTGCGGTCACCGGCGAGTCCACTTGGGTGCTGCCGGGCGGCCTGACGCGGGTCGCCCTGCGGCGGGGTTCGCTCATCGTCAATTCCTCGCAAGGCGGCGGTTCGAAGGATACCTGGGTCGTTGGCTAGTCTACTCGCTCGTTTTGCCAGTAACGTCTTCTGGCTCGGCCGCTACATGGAGCGGGCCGAGAACGTGGCGCGTATTCTCGATATTCACGAAACCTACGCCCATGGCAGCGCCAGCGTTGCCGACTGGCAGCGTGTGCTCGAACTTTACGCCGATAGCGAGCGCTTCTTCGAGCGGTACGACGAGGTGAGCGCGGGCAACGTCCTGAATTTTTATGTCATCGACCGGGAGAACCCTTCCTCGATTGCCGCCGCGGTGCGCCTGGCACGCGAGAACGCCCGCGCGCTGCGCCATCTCATCAGCACCGAGATGTGGATCGATCTCAACATGTTCCACAACGCCATGGCGGCGCTGACCCAGCGCGATCTGCGGCTCAATAACGTGGCCCGGCTGTGCGGCGAAATTAAGGAGGCGTGCCAGACCTTCGAAGGTATCGCTGAAGGCACGTTCCTGCGCAGCGAGCCTTGGTGCTTCTATCAGATGGGCAAATACCTGGAGCGCGCCGACCAGAGCACGCGCGTGCTCGATATCGGGTTTTCCCGCGTCGCCGACGCGAACATCGAAGCGCTCGATGCGATCCACTGGAACGTGTTGTTGCGCTCGGTCGCCGGCTACCACGCGTTTCGCGGCCGCTATCCGTCGGGCCCGGAGCCGCGCAACGTCGCCATGTTTTTGCTCTACGACGAGGAATTCCCGCGCTCGGTCCGGTTGTGCATCGACCGGTTGAGCGACCGGCTGGCCGAATTGGAAGCCCGCCACGGCCATCGCCGTCACGCACCGGTCGAAGAAGCCCGCCGCGCCCTCGCCTTTCGGTTGGAAACAGGCCCCGGGGGGCGCATTTCCGGAGCGCGGATCCACAAATACCTCGATGAAATGCAGATCGCCCTGGGCCGCCTGTCGGCGGCAATCGCGGAGCATTATTTCCGCCTCGACTAGCCCGGGATTTGCCGTTGCACGGTAGACAGTCTCTCTGTAAGCAACGGTGACGCCCAACATTTTGGGCGCATCTCATTGCGGAGTGACGTGCGTGCTGCGGTTGACCGTCGACCACAAGACAACTTATCGCTACCGCCAGCCGGTGTCGTTCGGCGACCATCGGCTGATGTTCCGCCCGCGCGACAGCCACGATCTGCGCCTGCTCGACGCCCGCCTGACGATTTCGCCGCAAGCGAAGGTGCGCTGGATGCACGATGTGTTCGGTAATTCGGTGGCTGTCGCGACATTCGAGCAGCCGGCCGACACGCTGTTCCTGCAGTCGGTCATCGTCATCGACCGCTACACGCTCGATGCGATCGAATTTCCCATCGAGCCGTTCGCGCGCACCATCCCGTTCAGCTACCCGGCGCGCGAAGTGCCCGATCTAGGCCGCACCATCGAGCGCCACTATGCCGACCCCGACCGCTCGGTTACCGAATGGACGCGACGGTTTCTCAACGATTCCGGCCTGACCGACACCGAAGATTTTCTAATCGGCGTTACCCAAGCGATCCGCAGCGAATTTGTCTACGAGGAAAGGTACGAACCCGGTGTCCAAGACCCGGTCGAGACGTTGGCGCGCAGCGCCGGGACCTGCCGCGACTATGCCATCTTCATGATGGAGGCGGTTCGCAGCGTCGGCATGGCGGCGCGCTTTGTCAGCGGCTATCTCTACGACCCGCAGATCGAGGGCGCGCAGACCGAAGTGCAAGGCGCCGGCGCCACCCACGCCTGGGTGCAGGTCTATCTGCCCGGTGCCGGCTGGATCGAGTTCGATCCCACCAACGGTTCCTATGGTGGCCATAACTTGGTGCCGATTGCGGTGGCGCGCGAACCCGATCAGGCGCTGCCGGTATCCGGCTCCTTCGCCGGCCTGACCGATGACTTTATCGACATGATGGTCGATGTCAGTGTGCAGGCGGTCCAGGTGCTTGACGACATAGCTTAAAAATACGATAGCGCGGCACACCACAGCGGCTTGGCGGGTGCGCCATTGTCTGCCACCATCCCGGCCGCCGATAACCTGCGGGAAAACGATGACTTATTGCGTTGGAATGCGCCTGAAAGACGGCCTGGTAATGCTCTCCGATACGCGCACGAATGCCGGCGTCGACTACGTGTCGTCGTTCGGCAAGATGCACCTGTTTTGCACGCCGGGCGAACGCATGATCTGCGTCATGAGTGCCGGCAACCTGGCGATATCCCAGGCCGTCGTGAACCAGCTCGAGGAGGGTCTCGAGGACGAGAAGACCGGCGAAATCGAAACCCTCTATGACGTGCCGACGATGTTTCGCGCCGCCCAACTTGCCGGTAAGGCGATTCGCCACATCCACGCCATCGACGGCAAGGCGTTGAAGGCGCAGGACATCAACTTCGATGTCTCGCTGCTGGTTTGTGGCCAGATCGCCGGACGCGAGGTGCGGCTGTTCAATGTTTATCCGGCGGGTAATTTCATCGAGGCGACGGAAGACACACCCTATATGCAGATCGGCGAGCACAAGTACGGCAAGCCAATTCTCGACCGCGCCGGTGCTTACGACATCGGTCTTTACGATGCCGCCAAACTGTGCCTGATCTCGATGGATTCGACGATCCGCAGCAATCTTACCGTTGGTATGCCGGTCGATTTACTGGTCTACCGCCGCGACGGGCTCGAACCCGAAGTGCAAATGCGCTTCAACGAAAACGATCCCTACTTCCAGACCATCCACAAACAGTGGTCGGAAGCGTTGCGGGACGCTTACCTGGCGCTGCCCGACCCGCCGTGGGCGAAGAAAGGGTGATAGTCCGAGGTCTCTAGCGCGATTTATATTTCGACTGGCCGGCGATTGCCGCCGATTTCATTTTTTGCGAACTGTTTATTAACTATAAAAATCTACATACCGGGGTTTTCTACCTGTGCTATAGTTGGCTAACGCGGGTCCCGGGAGAAAATGCATGCAAACCCTTTTGTATCTTCACCAGGTCCTCTTTGCCGTAAAACGCGAAACGCGGGGCGCGGTCGCCGCCGAATACGCGTTTTTGATCGCGTTTGTCGCCATCGTCGCCGCGGTGGGCATGGTTTCGCTTGGCGAGGGACTGCTCAATTATTTTTCCGCGTTCGGCAACGCCATCGGGGGTGCGGCGAAACAGTCCTGACGCGTCGTCCTGGTTACTGGCGGCGACCCGGTTTCGCCAACTTCGGTCGTTCCACTCAAGCATCCCGCTCTGTAAGCTATCACCCCAGATAAACGGGCTTTCTGAAGCTTAGGAAAATTGGGGTGATCGACTTAACCGGCTCTGAGCCATTTCGCGGCGTCTTTCCCATCGCGCCGACGCCATTCACCGACTCCGGCGACCTCGATCTGGAGGGTCAGCGCCAGGTGCTCGATTGCATGATCGACCAGGGCGTCGACGGCATCTGCATCCTGGCCAACTACTCCGAACAGTTTGCACTGTCGGACAGCGAGCGCGAAATTTTGCTCGATCTTTGCCTCGAACACGTCGCCGGCCGCGTGCTGGTAATCGTCACCGCCAGCCACTATGGTACGCGTATCGTCATCGAGCGGGCGCGTCGCGCCGCTGCGGCCGGTGCGCAAGCGCTGATGTTGATGCCGCCCTATCATGGCGCATTGTTGCGCGCCGACGAGCAAGCCATGTTCGAGCATTTCGCTGCGGTCGCCGACGCCGCCAACATTCCCATTATGGTGCAGGACGCGCCGCTGAGCGGTGTCAGCTTGAGCGTTGAATTCCTCGCCCGGCTGGCGCGCGAGGTCCCGCAGGTGCGTTACTTCAAGATCGAAATACCGGGTACCGCGGCCAAGCTGCGCGCGCTGATCGCCGCCGGGGGTGACGCCATCAGCGGCCCGTTCGACGGCGAAGAATCGATCACCTTGATGGCCGATCTCGAAGCCGGCGCCACCGGCACCATGCCGAGCGCGCTGCTGCCCGACCTGATCAAGCCGGTGGTCAGCGATTACGCCGCCGGGCGCATTGACGAGGCGAACGCGGGATATTCCCGGATCCTGCCGTTGATCAATTTCGAGAACCGCCAGTGCAATCTGCGCGCCGCCAAGGCGGCGATGAAGGAAGGCGGGGTGATCCGCAGCGACGCGGTGCGCCATCCCTTCGCGCCGCTCGACGATGCCACCCGCGCCGGATTGCTGGCGTTGGCAAAACCCCTAGAACCGCTGGTCCTGCGTTGGGGGAAATAAGGTTTAAGGTCGCTCGATGACCCCCAACTGGGCGAGAAACGACAGGGTATCGAGCTCGTCCCATTCATCGACGACCAGCCCGTCGCGGATGCGCATGATGTTGATCGTGGTGATCTCGGAGGTCTGGCCGTTGCCCGGATGTCCCATGAACTCGCCCTGCTGTGTGCCGCGAACGGTAAGGCGGGTCATCACCATATCGCCCTCGGCGATCTGGTCGACCACGTCCATGCGGTAATCGGGAAAGATGGTTTTAATGTGCGCTTGCCCGGCGACGTGCTGTTCTTTGTTCAGCGGTTCCGTAAACAGTGGAAAGTGGAACACGTGGTCGGGCGCCATCAAATCGGCGACCGCTTGCAGATTGTCGTTCGAGAACTCCTCGAAGAATTTACGGGCGACGGCTTTGTTGGCTTCCAGCGACATGGGATCTATGAAAGCGCACTGTTGACCCCGCTGCAATCGGTTACCGGCTAGCTCTTCGGCGGCACCATCAGGCTGACATGGGCGGCAACGATGCGCCAGCCCTCGTCGGTGCGCAGCCAGGTCTGGCTCTGGCGGCCGATGCGATCGGTGGTCGCCCGGGTAAACTCGAGATTAGTCGTGGCAAAGTCGCGGCCGTAGGTAGTGATCACCACCTTGCGCACCTCGCGGGCGAGATTGTCGGTCGCGCGGGCTTGGCGAAAGGCGGCGATCTGCTCGTG
>JBFKGW010000081.1:0-8409 GCA_041633145.1 Alphaproteobacteria bacterium | reverse complement strand
TCGCCGGCGGCGCGAAAGGCGATCGCCTTGAGCCGGCCGCTGCCGCCGTCCGACAGCAGGCAGCGCACGTGCCCCTTGCCCACGACGTCGGGTTTGACCACCTGCACCGCCGGCAGCACGAAGCGGGGCTCGGGATTGCCGGCGCCGAACGGCGCCAGCCGCTGGATCGCCGCGACCAGCCTCGGCGTCGCGCCGGCCAGACGGATGTGGGCGTCGACGGTGAGCGTCGGCGTGATCTCACCATTGGCGACCGCGTCGCCGATGCGAGCGCTGAGGAACTCGCGCAGCTCGTCGAGTTTGGCGCGCGCGACGGTCAGACCCGCCGCCATCTTGTGGCCGCCGCCGTCGACCAACAGGCCAGCCTGGCGGGCGGCGATCACCGCGCTGCCCAGATCGACCCCTTCGACCGAGCGGCCCGAGCCCTTGCCGATATCACCGTCGAGCCCGATCACCAGCGCCGGGCGCTGGTATTTCTCCTTGAGCCGGCTGGCGACGATGCCGATGACGCCGGGGTGCCAGCCCTCGCCGGCGACCAACACCAGCGGCGCGTCGGAGTCCTGCCCGGCGACCACGGCGAGCGCTTCCTCGAGCACTTCCGCCTCGATCGCCTGGCGCTCGGCATTGTAGCCGTCGAGCTGGCTGGCCAGTTCGCTGGCCTCTCTAGCGTCGGCAGTGGTCAATAGGCGGGCGCCCAGCGAGGCCTCGCCGACCCGACCGCCGGCGTTGACCCGCGGGCCCAGGACGAACCCGGCGTGGTACTCGCTTGGCTTCTCGGCGATGCGCGCGGCGTCGGCGAGCGCCGCCAGGCCGGTATTCTGGCGCCGCGCCATCACGCGCAGGCCCTGGGTCACCAGCGCCCGGTTGAGCCCTTCCAGTCGCACCACGTCGCACACCGTACCGAGCGCCACCAGATCGAGCAGGTTCAATAGGTCGGGTTCGCGGCGGCCGTCCTTGTCGTACCACCCGGTCTCGCGCAGCCCGCGGTTGAGCGCGACTGCCAGCAGGAATGACACGCCGACCGCGGCCAGCATGCCGAGGCCGCTGGTGTCGTCGAGCCGGTTGGGATTGATCACGGCGGCGGCTTCGGGCAACCGCGGTTCGGCGACATGGTGGTCGACCACGATAACGTCGAGGCCGGCCTGCGCGGCGTCGTCGAGCGCCTCGAAGGCGGTGATGCCGCAGTCGACGGTGATCACCACCCGAATCCCCTCGGCGCGCAGGCGCAGCAGCGCCGGCGCATTGGGACCGTAACCCTCGCGAATACGATCGGGAATATAGATGCGCACCGGAGCGCCGGCGGCGGCGAAAAAGCGCGCCAGCAGCGCCGACGAGGTGGCGCCGTCGACATCGTAATCGCCGAAAATGGCGATCGGCTCGGACTGCTCGAGCGCCGCAATCAGGCGTTCGACCGCCCGGTCCATGTCGGCCAGGCAGCGCGGATCGGGCAGCGCTTCGCGCAGGGTCGGATTGAGAAACTGTTGCGCGGTGCCGACATCGACGCCGCGCGCGGCGAGCAGCCGTCCCACTACTTCCGGCAGATCGAGGCGCTGCGCCAGCATGAGGCCGGCGCGGTCGTCGCCGTCGCGGGTGACCCAGCGCCGCCCGGTCACCGAGCGGGCAACGGTTATCGCTTGATCGCTGTCGTTGCCGAGGCTGGCGTCCGCGGTAGCGGTCATCGGCCGGCGCTAATCGCCGCTCGGCTTGCGGGTAAAATCGTGCCGGGTGACGATCTCGCGTACCGTGCCGGTCATCGAACGCATAACGATCGAATGGGTCTCGGCGCCGTCGGCGTCCCGGCTGACCCCTTGCAGCAGGCCGCCGTCGGTCACCCCGGTCGACGAGAAGATCACATCGCCGGAAGCTAGATCGTTCAGGTCGTAGACCCGGTCGAAATCTTCGATCCCCATTCTGGTGGCGCGGCCGCGTTCGTCGTCATTGCGAAATAGCAACTTGCCCTGCATTTGGCCGCCAATGCACTGCAGCGCCGCGGCGGCCAGGACGCCCTCGGGCGCACCGCCGCTGCCGAGATACATATCGACCCGGCTGTGCGGTTGCGAGGTTTCGATGATGCCGTAGATGTCGCCGTCGGAGATCTGTTGAATGCGGGCGCCAGCCTCGCGGATGGCGGCGATCAATTCCTGATGGCGTGGCCGGTCGAGCACGCAGACCAACAGGTCGGATACCTCGACCCCCTTGGCTTCGGCCAGGCGGCCGAGATTTTCCGCCGGCGGCGCTTCGATATCGATCAGATTATCGGGTAGTCCGCCACCGACCGCGATCTTTTCCATATAGACGTCGGGCGCGTTCAAGAAACCGCCCTCCGGCGCCAGCGCCAGCGTCGCCATGGCGTTGGGATTGGACTTGGCGGTGAGCGTCGTGCCCTCCAGCGGATCGAGGGCAATATCAATTTTGGGGCCGCCGGCACCGACCTTTTCGCCGATGAACAGCATCGGCGCTTCGTCGCGCTCGCCCTCGCCGATCACCACAGTGCCGTCGATGTGGAGTTTGTTGAGCGCCGCGCGCATGGCCTCGACCGCCGCGGAATCGGCCGAGCGCTCATCGCCGCGCCCGATCCACTTCCAGGCCGCCATCGCCGCCGCCTCGGTGACCCGCACGGCCTCGATCGCCATGTTGCGGTCCATGATCGCGCTATCGTCGCCTGCCATCGTCAGATTCCCTCCCTTTGAATCCGTCAATTGCCAGGAAGTTTAACCCCTGTGCATGGTTCCTACGCCAGGGATTCGATTCGGATCATTGTCGGCGCTTCGACGATAGAATCCAATGCCGCAATTTGCGATAACGCGCGCTGCATTGCCGCTTCTTCGCACTCGTGCATGTTCAATACCACCGGCACTGCTTCGGTCTCGGAGCGCGCCCGCTGGATCATCGATTCGATCGAGACCTGCTCGTCGCGGAACACGGCGGTGACGTCGGCGATGACGCCGGGCCGGTCGGTCACCATGAGGCGCACATAATAGGATCCCCAGTGACGCTCGATCGGCGCCACCGGCAACGTTTTAAGGTCGCCGGCGGAAATGCCCAAGGTTGGTACGCGGCAGTCGCGCGCGATATCGACCAGGTCTGCGACCACCGCCGAGGCGGTCGGCCCGGCGCCGGCGCCGAGGCCCTCATATATGGTGTCGTTGACGAAATCGCCAATGGCGACGACGGCGTTATAGGCGCCTTCCACATGGGCGATCGGGTAGCGCTGCTCGACCATACACGGATAGACGCGCTGCTCGAGCCCGTGCGCGGTCTGCCGGGCGCTGCCCAAGAGTTTGATGCGGTAGCCCAGTTCCTCGGCGTAATCGATGTCCAGCAGCGAAATCCGCCGGATACCTTCGGTGTAGACGCCGGCGAAATTGATCCGGCTGCCAAAAGCGAGACTGGCGAGCAGCGCCAGCTTCTGGCCGGCATCGATGCCGTCGACATCCATGCTCGGCTTGGCCTCGGCATAACCGAGCCGCTGGGCTTCTTCGAGGACATCCTCGAACGAGCGGCGCTGCTCGCGCATTTCGGTCAGGATATAATTGCAGGTGCCGTTGAGGATGCCGTAGACGCGGGTGATCTCGTTGCCGGCGAGGCCCTCGCGCAGCGCCTTAACGATCGGAATGCCGCCGGCGACCGCGGCTTCAAAATTGAGGATCGCGCCGGCCTGTTCGGCCGCCTCGGCGAGCTCCGATCCATGCACCGCCAGCAGCGCCTTATTGGCGGTCACGACGTGCCGGCCGGCTGCCAGCGCGGTCTCGCACACCGCCTTTGCCGGTCCGTCCTGGCCGCCGATCAGCTCGACCACAACGTCGGCGCCGGCTTCTTGGGCCATCGCCACGGGATCGTCGAACCAGGCCAGATCGTCGAGCGGCACGCCGCGGTCTTTCGATCTGTCCCGTGCCGAGACCGCGGTGACAGTCAGTGGCCGGCCCGCCCGCGCGGCGAGCAACTCGCGATGCTCGCTCAGCAGCCGGAGTGTCCCGGCGCCGACGGTGCCCAGACCGGCTATGGCAATGCGCAATGGTTCTGCCACGCCAACCCCTCAGCTTTGCGCCGCGGTTAGCCGCGGCAAGCGTTCCGCAGCGGCAGCGGCGAGAATTTCCTCGCCCTGGGCCAAGAACTGGCGAATGCTGCGAACCGCCTGGCGAATGCGCTGTTCGTTCTCGACGAAGGCGATACGCACATACCCCTCGCCATCCTCGCCGAACCCGGCGCCCGGCGAAACCGCGACCTTGGCGTGTTCGAGCAGTAGCTTGGAAAATTCGAGACTGCTCAATTCGGTGAACGGTTCGGGGATCGGCGCCCAGGCATACATCGACGCGGTCGGCATCGGTACGTCCCAGCCGGCGCGCGCCAGGCCTTCGATCAACACGTCGCGGCGCGCCTTATAAATCGCGCGGGTCTCGGCGACGCAATCTTGCGGGCCGTTGAGCGCCGTTGCGGCGGCGACTTGGATCGGCGTGAAGGCGCCGTAATCGAGATAGCTTTTGACCCGGGCCAATGCGGCGATCAGGTGTTCGTTGCCGGCGGCAAACCCGATCCGCCAACCCGGCATCGAATAGGTTTTGCTCATCGAGGTGAATTCGACCGCGATGTCGCGCGCGCCGCGTACCTGCAGCAGCGACGGCGGCGGCACGTCATTGTAATAAATCTCGGCGTACGCCAAGTCCGACAGGATGTAGATGTCGTGCCGGCGGCAGAAATCGACGACTTCGACATAGAAATCGAGATCGGCGACATAGGCGGTCGGGTTGGCCGGGTAGCACAACACCAGCGCCACCGGCTTGGGCGCTGAATGCAGAACCGCACGCTCGAGCGCGGCGAGGAATTCGGCGTCGGGTTTGACCGGCACGTAACGCACCGCACCGTCGGCGATGATGAAGCCGAACTGATGGATCGGGTACGACGGATTGGGCACCAAGATGACGTCGCCGGGCCCGGTGATGGCTTGCGCCAGGTTCGCTAGCCCTTCCTTCGAGCCGATGGTGACGATGGCTTCGCGCTCGGGGTCGAGGGGCACGCCAAAACGGCGGTCGTAATAGGCGCACAGGGCGCGCCGCAAACCCGGAATGCCGCGCGAATTTGAATAGCGGTGGGTGCGCGGATTGCGCACGGTTTCGACCAATTTGTCGACGATATGCGGTGGCGTCGGCAGATCGGGATTTCCCATGCCGAAGTCGATGATGTCCTCGCCGTTGGCGCGCGCCGCCGCCTTCATCGCATTGACCTCGGCAAAAACGTAGGGCGGTAAACGCTTTATGCGATGAAATTCATGTTCCATATCATTACCTGTGCGCCGAATTTGCGGGCGATCGCCTGGCCATCGGGCGATCTCCGCTTGCGCTTATGGCGATTGTTCTAATTTGCCGTTAATCGTCTGGCGAGCTTTATCTACTGCCGGAAATAAATATCCGCCCGGCGATTGCCGGCCTCGCCGGTCGGCATCGCTTCGGAATACAGCGGGTTGGTGGACGAAAAAGCCTCGACCCGGACCTTTTCCGGCTCTACGCCCATCGCGATCAGTTGCTCGGCGACCCGGTTTGCCCGCGCCAGCGACACATTGAAATTCGCTAGTTCGTGCTCGACCTTGCTGAGTTGCTGGGTGCGGCTGCTCGCATGACCAATGACCACAACTTCCGCGCCGGTCTGGCGCTGCGCGGACGCGACTTGCGCGATGATCTGCTTGTCGCTTTCATCGAGCCGGGAAGAACTGTGGCCGAAATGGATGGTCGCGACCTGTTCATCGATGGTGACCTGCGTTGCGGCGATTGGAAACGCCTGCCCGCCGCCGATGGCGGTGGCGTCGATCTGCACGCTGGGGCGCGGTCCGGTGGCGATTGGATCGGGTGCCGGCGTCGGCCTGATGGGCGCTGGCGGCGCGGGTGGGACGACTGAAGTCGGGCTACCCGCGGCGCGCCCGGGTGTCGCGCTTATTTGCGGCGGTTGCGGTACAGCGGTTGACGCAGTCGGCGACGCCTGTCGCGGCGGTGCGGCAGGCGCCGCGGCAGTTTGGGGGGCTTGAGCCGGCGGGGCAGCAGCCGGTTCGGGCGCGCGGCTCTCGCCCTGCAGTCTGACCGTTTGGTCACTATAACGGGCATTCTCGCGATCGGCGACAAGGCCTTCGACGACGCGCGCGCGAACGCTGGGCGGCGATGCAGCCTCTGGGCGCGCGGGGACGCTCGATAATTCAGGTGTCGACTGATCGCCTGCCGCGGCGGTTTCCCGATCGGCGCGCTCGCGCACGCTTTGCTGCCCGGCGGTTTCCGGTTCCGGGGCGTCTTCTTCGAAGACACCGAAAACATCGAGATCGGACGCGCTTTCGCACCCTGCCAGCGCCGTGGCAAGCGCGATCGCGACAATCCACCGTGCTCGTTTTATATTGCCAGGTGGCGAGCCGCTCGCCGGTTGCGCACTTACCATCGCCGGGATCCTTCTTATCATGCGAGTCACAGACGGTGCTGCGTAAGCTACTGTTCTAAACTAATATTTTTGCAGTGCAACATAACATGTGATTTGTTATATCAATTAGCACCCTTGACGCGCCGAGTCCGCGCGCGAATCTAGAAAACACGGAAAATATAGAGGATCGGCAAATGCCGGATCAACCAGCCAGCGAAGATGAGTCGACTCCAACCGACGAAATGGGCGAAACCATCGCCAATATCGCCGAGCGGAGCCAGCGCCTGGTCAATAATTTTCTCTCCCATCAGGGCGCGCAGTTTGGCATGGCCGATCCGATGAATATCGGCAATGCCTTCCTCGAGTTGACGGCGCGGATGATGGCCGATCCGGCCAAGCTGATGGAAGCGCAACGAGCGCTTTGGCAGAGCTATATGGAGTTGTGGCAGGCGACCGGCCAGAAGATGCTAGGCCAAGCGAGCGAGCCGGTCGCCAAACCCGATCTCGAAGACCGCCGGTTCCGCGACGAGGACTGGGAAGAGAACGTCCTGTTCGATTACATCAAGCAGTCCTACCTGCTGTCGGCCCGCTGGCTGCAAAATACGGTGCGCGAAGTCGAAGGCCTCGACGACAAGACCGCGAAGAAGGTCGATTTCTATACCCGACAATTCGTCGACGCGATGGCGCCGTCGAACTTCGTCATGACCAATCCGAAGGTGTTGCGCGAAACCGTCGACAGCCGGGGTGAAAATTTGGTCAAGGGGTTGAAGAACCTGCTCGACGATATGGACCGCGGCGGCGGCCAATTGCGCATCCGGCAAACCGACGAGGACGCCTTCGAGCTGGGCCGCAATGTTGCCCTAACCCCGGGCAAGGTGGTGTTCCAGACCGACCTGATGCAACTTATCCAGTACGAGCCGACGACTGAGAAGGTTGACAAGCGCCCGCTGCTGATCATTCCGCCGTGGATCAACAAGTACTATATCCTCGATCTGCAACCGCAGAACTCCTTCATCAAGTGGTGCGTCGAGCAGGGGCTCACCGTCTTCGTGATCTCCTGGGTCAATCCCGACGAGCAGTTGGCGCAGAAAACGTTCGCCGACTATATGTTCGAAGGCCCGCTCGCCGCGCTCGATGCCATCGAGCAGGTGACCGGCGCACGCGACGCCAACGTCATCGGCTACTGCCTGGGTGGCACGTTGTTGGCCTGTACGCTGGCCTACATGGCGGCGAAGGGCGAGACCGGTTTCAAGAGCGCGACCTTCTTCACCGCGCTGGTCGATTTCACCGAACCGGGCGAGCTCGAAGTATTCATCGACGAAGAACAGCTGGCCTCGCTCGAAGAACGCATGCGCGGCGACGGCTATCTCGATGGCGCGGCCATGGCCAACACCTTCAACATGCTGCGCGCCAACGATTTGATCTGGTCGTTCGTAGTCAACAACTATCTGTTGGGGCGTGACCCCTTCCCGTTCGATCTTTTGTACTGGAATTCGGACTCGACCCGCATGCCGGCCGAAATGCACAGCTTCTATCTGCGCAACATGTATCAGGAGAATAAGCTGGTGGAACCGGGTGGCATCGAATTGGATGGTGTGCCGATCGATCTGAGTAAGATCGAGACGCCGACGTTTATCTTGTCGACCCGCGAAGATCATATCGCGCCCTGGCAATCGACCTATGCGGCAACGCAGCTCTATCGGGGGCCAGTGAAATTTTGCCTCGCCGGTTCCGGCCACATCGCCGGGGTGGTCAATCCGCCGGCCAATAAGAAGTACGGTTACTGGATCGATAAGAACAATCCGCCCGATCCGGAGGAATGGTTCGCCGGCGCGACGGAAAAACCCGGCTCGTGGTGGCCGGAATGGCGTAGGTGGATCAAGAAATACGCCAGCGGCTCGGTGGCCGCCCGCAAGCCCGGCGACGGCAAGCTGAAGGTGATCGAAGCCGCCCCGGGCAGCTACGCCTCGGCGCGCTTCGATACCACCGATTAGCGGCCCGAATTGCCCGACTTGATGT
>JBFKGW010000080.1:0-8416 GCA_041633145.1 Alphaproteobacteria bacterium | reverse complement strand
GCGATGGTAAACGCCGGAAAGTCGCTGACGGCGATGCCGACGAACAGAAACGACCCGCCCCAGAATATCGAAAGCAAGACAAGCATCGCCCATTCGAGTGGGCCCATCGTTAAGCTGCGCTTACCGGTCACCACTGCTCCTCCCAGACCAGACCGCTCAGGCATAGGGAAAGTGCAAAGCAGAAACCAGCCGTTTGTTGCGTAGATAAGAAGACGAACGGCCCAATCTTTAACCGTTGTTAACCTTGTCGGTCCACATTGAGGATCATCGTATGTCGGCGGAAATCGGCACTCATCGATTCTTAAAAGTTAACAGCGCGTGATCCAAATAATTGGAGTTGGACAGGTGAAAAATATAGCGGTAGGCGCCTTTTTCCTGGCGCTCGTTGTGTCGCCTACCGGGTTGGCGGCGCACGAAGTGGCTAATGCCCAGGGCGAGTTGGTTGCGATCTATACCGAAAGTGAACCGACGATCGATGGTGTCGCGAGCGAGGATATTTGGGCGCGAGCAGAGGCCGTTGTTACGCACGACCCACTCGCTGAGGCCGATCTAACAATCAAGGCAGTTTACTCGGACGGCCATATATTCATCCTTGCTAGCTTTCCGGATCCTGACGAGAGCCGTACGCATAAGACACAAATTTGGGTGCCCGACCAGGATCGCTATCGCATTGGCCCCGACCGCGAAGATACCTTTGTGATCAAATGGAGTATGGCGCCCGGACCGGTCGACCTAAGGGTCGACGCCGACCAGCCGTATAAAGCCGACATTTGGTTCTGGAAGGCGCACCGCACCGACCCCAGTGGTTATGCCGACGACAAGATGCATGTGTACTCACCGATTGAACGGCCCAACGCCAAAGCGGTCATTTCCAAGAGCGGTCTGCGGTTTTTCCTGGAACGACCAGGCGACGCCGGCGCCTCGGCGTATCAGACCGTGGTTCAGGCAGAACATGTCGACGATAGACTACCATTTTATATGCCCCAAATACCCCAGGGCAGCCGGGCCGACGTACGCGCCAAAGGCGTCTGGCGCGACGGCGTGTGGACGATTGAGTTTGCGCGAAACCTCATCACGAATAATCCCGACGACATCCAATTCGATATAGAGAAAGCCTATCGTTTCGGCGTATCTCGCTATGAAATCGCCGGCCGCAAGAGGAACCCGAATCTCGACCAGCCATGGTACGGCGCGGGGGAGATTACCGGCCCGCTATCGTTGACATTTTTGCGTCCAACGGTCGCCGAACGTTAAACGACATCTCGCAACCAGACTACGGTCGTCCGAGTATGTCGCTGACCAACCAGATACGCGCGGGTTTTCTAGCGCTCGCGGCTTTGGTCGCAGCCATCGCCATACTGGCAATCGGACACAGCAATCGATCGATCGAGGCCGTAAATGTCAGTCTATCAACTGTAACACCCATCCAACTGGGGCTTCGGCAGATTGATTCGCTCCTGACCGAGGCCCGTTTTGCTTTTATTAGATATGACAAGCGGGATCGGATTACGGCCTCCGATAGTTTGGATATGCTGGCAAAGCTGGCCGAAGCCGAGAAAGAGATAATCGCCAGCTTGTCCGGTAACTCTTTAGTCTCAGAATCGAATTGGCGTCCGGCAAACCGGGCGCGGGCCACGTTTTACAGCTACTTGGATGAAATCGCCGTTGATCGGTCGGGCGACACGGCTATTGGTTTGAGAGGCGAAGTCGGCAGCGCATTGAGTCAATTTAGGCAATTGTTGATCGACAACGAGAACCTTGCCAGCAGTTCCGGCGAGGTGGCCGATGCATTTCGGCGCGCGAGCACACTGTTAGATGCGACGGAAATAATGCTAGAGCGCTTTTTTAAGCGCTCTGAGGCGGACTTCTCAAGCGTGATAGCGCCGGTCGAAACCGCGCTGGTCGTCTTGGAAGAAATGCCATTCGACAGTTTGGCGAATGTTCGGTTCTCCGGCGATGGCACCAATCTTGTTCATATCATCGAAGATATCGCTGAAATCCGGCACCCGGTGCGAAGAGTTCGCGGAGCTTTGTACGGCTACAAAGATTCCGAGGACGCAGGTGCGATCGGTACGTCCCTAACTGAAGTGCGACTTGCCGCAGATGAGGCTTTCTCTCTCGCACATAGCCAGATTTTTGTAACCTCCCGGCAGATCGAAAAGATTCTTGCTGAATTTTCCGATCGCATCGTCGCCGAAGGCCGGACCAATCAACAAATTTTCTGGGCAGTAACGGTAATAGGCATCATTGCCGCGTTGACTATCGCGCTACTGGTGCAATTCACGTTGACACGGCGCTTTGCCGTACTTGCCGACGCTGCACAGCGGGTAAGCTCCGGTGAGCTCGACTTCGCAATCGAATCGAGGGGCTCAGATGGGCTCGGTCAGTTTACCGCTGAGTTTAACGCCATGGCCCGCAAGCTCAGCGAGCGGGAGGCCGCCCTCAACCAAAATCTCAAACAGCTGCGCGACACCCAGACCGAACTGTACTTTCTCAACGAAGCGCTCGAATCGCGCGTCGCCGAGCGAACCAACGAGCTAAATGCTGCCAAAGATGAAGCAGAGACAGCGAGCCGCGCGAAATCGGAATTCCTCGCCAACATGAGCCACGAACTGCGCACGCCGTTGAACGCGATCATCGGCTACAGCGAGATGCTGTTGGAGGATGCCGAGGCTGACGGCGCCAAGGAGCAAGCCGAAGATCTGCGTAAAGTACGCCGCTCGGGGCGCCATCTGCTCGGCCTGATCAACGATATCCTCGACATCTCGAAGATCGAAGCCGGAAAATTGGAGTTGAGTTTCGATGATGTCGAACTCGATGAATTTGTTGCCGAGGTCGAAGCGATTGCCGTGCCGCTGATGGAAAACAACGGCAATCGGTTTGAGATCGACGCGCCGCGTCATCTGGGTAGATTGGAATGCGATGAGCAGCGCCTGCGGCAGATACTTTTGAACCTGCTGAGCAATGCGGCGAAATTTACCGAAGCCGGCGTGGTTGGCCTGACCGTGCAACGTGCGAGCGACGGTTGGGTGCGGTTCGAAGTGCGCGATAGCGGCATTGGCATGAGCGCCGAGCAGGCGGCCGCAATTTTTGAGCCGTTCGGGCAGGCAAACAGCTCGATCGCCAAGAAGTATGGCGGCACCGGATTGGGACTCGCCATAAGCCACCGGTTTGCCGAAATGATGGGTGGCACGATTACGGTCGATAGCGAACTGGGCGCCGGCTCCCGCTTTACACTCACGCTCCCCGATATCGAAGCCAGCCACCAAGAAATTGCGCCGAATAGCGATGCTCCTCTGTTACTGGTGGTTGAGGATTCGCCGACCGATAGCGCACTGCTTGAGCGATACCTCCTCCGTACCGGATATCGTGTGGCGGTGGCTGGCGACGGACTGCAGGGTCTGGAACGTGTGCGAAACGAGCGCCCAGCAGCGATTATTTTGGATATCGAAATGCCCAAAATGGATGGTATCGAGTTTTTGCGGGAGCTGCGTGCGGACCCAAGTTTTGCATCCGTACCTGTAATCGTACTGTCTCAGCACGACGAACAGGAACGTGTCTCAAACCTTGAGATTTGCTGTTTCCTGTCCAAGCCCTTTGATCGGGCGGTGCTAAAGGAATGTCTCGAACAATACTGTGCCGTGGGCCGAGAGGTTGCCGCGGAAAGCGCTGCCTAAGTCAGATTTCGACCATCGTTTTCCTCAATTTGCAGCTATTTTCGGTGACCGGCTGAACGCTCCTGCCCGCGCCGGCGATACGCCAGGCGCTAATAATCGAGCGTTGGCAACGGCTCTCGTGCGTACGCCGGGCAATTTCTAAAAAATATCCCGATTTTTTCCGCGTATATTCATCCGAATAAACCTAAACACTCGCGCGCATTGGAATCGATAGGTAAAGCAAAAACCAATCGTTGGTGGCAGGCTTGTCCGCCAGGCCGGAATTGAATCAATTCGATGGAGTGCGGACATGCCACCAGGTGGAAACAAGGGCGGCGGCGCCAACGCTGGGCCAAATGGCAATGGCGGCAAAGGTGGCTACAACGCCAATCGGGGTACCCACAATGCCGATTTGCTGGTGGGTACGGACGCTGCCGATTGGCTCGACGGCAAAGGTGGCGACGACCAGTTATTCGGCGGCGCCGGTAACGACCTGATCGAAGGCGATCAGGGCGCCGATACGCTGGTCGGCGGCGCCGGCGACGATACCCTAAAGGGTGGTCACGACACCGATACCGCGCTCTATCAAGACGACACGGGCGGGACGGTTTTGGCCGATCCTGGCAGCTATTATTCGGTGCGGGGCTATGACATCGCAATCGGAGCCGATAGCACCACCATCACCGATTTGGACGGTGCCGATGGCGATACCGGCACCGATACGCTGGTTGGCGTCGAACAGGCGGTATTTTCCGACGGCGATGCCGACGGCGACGGTGCTGCCGAGTTGGTGACGGTATTTCTAGATGGCCAGAACAATGCTGTTCTCGCCGTCGCCGATACCGCTGCGACAGATGAAGATTCTCCGGTCGTATTTCAGGCCGCCGATCTCATCGCCAACGATATCGAGTTCGACGGCGATACCAAGGACCTGATCTCGGTCCAGGACGCGGTGAACGGCACAGTTGAGCTGGCGGCCGACGGCACCATCACGTTTATGCCGACGGCTGATTTCGCCGGCGCCGCTAGTTTTACCTATACGGTGTCAGACGGCCGCGGCGGGACCGATACGCAGACCGTAAAAATCGATGTCGGCGCGTTTGCCGATGAACCGGACATTACGGTTGCGCCCGCTCTGGGCGACGAAGACACCGCGATTGCGCTGGATTTAACGGCGGCGCCTGGCGACACCGACGGCTCGGAAACACTATCGTCGCTTATCGTTTCGGCAATACCCGTGGGCGCGACATTATCGGACGGGTCGAACAGCTTTACCGCGACGGCTGGCAATACTGCAGTTGAGATCGCCGGCTGGAACCAGGGCTCGCTGACCATTACCCCACCTGCCAATAGCGACGTGGGATTCGTGTTGACGGTGACGGCAGTGGCGTCGGAGGCCTCGAACGGCGACACGAAAGCGGCAGTCGATACCATCGCTGTTGCCGTCAACGCCGTCGCCGATGCGCCAATGCTTAGCCTGAGCGCAAGCGCGCTGACGGGGCAGGCGACCAACAGTGTGTCGGGTGTCGAAGACACGCCGATTGCGCTCGATCTGTCGGCGTTCCTCATCGATTCCGATGGCTCGGAATCGCTGTCGCTGGCGATTTCCGCGATCCCGGTCGGGGCGACGCTGAGCGACGGATCGAATACCTTCGTCGCCACAACCGGCGACACTGAAGTCGATATTTCGGGATGGAGTTGGTCGACACTGACCATCACGCCGCCGCTCGACAGCGATGCCGACTTCCAACTGACCGTAACCGCCACAGCGACCGAAGCGGCCAACGGCGATACCGCGTCGACCATGGGGACGATCGACGTCAACGTAACGGGGACGGTCGACACGCCGACGCTCGATCTCGACGGCGGTGCGGCCGGCGACCAATCGATCGGCGCCGCAGCCGGTGGCGAAGACACGGCGATTGTCCTGGATATTTCGGCGGCTCTGGCTGATACCGACGGTTCTGAATCCTTGTCGCTGGTGATATCCGGAATTCCGGTCGGCGCGACCCTATCGGATGGGGTCAATAGTTTCGCGGCGACGAGCGGCAACACCGAGGTCGATATCGCAGCCTGGAACCAGAGCGCGCTGACCGTCACGCCGCCCGCCGACCGCGATGGGGATTTTCAGCTGTCGATAACCGCGACCGCAACCGAAGGCTCCAGCGGCGAGACCGCGTCGACCAGCGGCACCGTCGATGTGACTGTCAATGCCGTCGCCGACGCTCCGGACGTCGATTTGAATGCCGTTCTGACCGGCAATCAGACGGTCGGGGCAGCGACCGGTAATCAGGATACCGCGATTGCGCTCGATGTCGCCGCATCGGTGGCCGACGCCGACGGGTCGGAATCGCTGTCGGCACTGGTGGTGTCGGCAATTCCAAACGGTGCCGTCCTGTCCGATGGCGCCAACTCCTTCACCGCGACCGCGTTGGACAGCGACGTCGATATCCTCGGATGGAACTTCGCGGCGCTAACGATCACGCCGCCGCCAGGCAGCGATATCGATTTTCAGCTACAGGTCGTCGCGACCTCGATCGAAAGTTCGAACGGCGATACCGCGTCGACGCAAGGCTCGATCGATGTCACGGTCGAGGGTGAAATCGGCGCGCCGACGGTCGACCTTGGCGCGCTGTCGCCGTCCACGGGGATCAAGCTGTTCGGCGCCGATCCGGGCGATCAGTCGGGGACCTCGGTTGCGTCGGCCGGTGATATCAATGGCGACGGCTACGACGATGTGCTGGTCGGCGCCATATTCGGCGACGGCTTGGGCAACGGCAATAACGATGCCGGCGAGAGCTATGTGATCTTCGGCAAGGCCGGCGGGTTTACCGACATCGATCTCGGCTCGCTTGCCGCCTCCGACGGCTTCGTCATTTACGGCGCCGACGGCCTCGGGACGGGCGACCAGTCGGGTATTTCGGTTGCTTCCGCAGGCGACATTAACGGCGACGGCTACGACGATATTATTATCGGCGCGAGTAACGCCGCCGGCGCCGGCAACGCGGAAGCCGCAGCCGGTGAAAGCTATGTGATCTACGGCAAGGCCGGCGGCTTCACGAATATCGATCTGGGCTCGCTCGCCGCATCCGATGGCTTCGCCATTTATGGAGCTGACGCGGGCGATCAGTCCGGCTTCGACGTCGCTTCGGCCGGCGACATCAATGGCGATGGGCTCGACGATTTGATCGTCGGCGCCTATCTCGCCGATGGCGCCAGCGCGGCCGACGACGATTACGGCGAAAGCTACGTGATCTTCGGCAAAGCCGGCGGCTACACCAGCGTCGATCTGGGGGCGCTGACAGGCGTCGACGGTTTCACCATCACCGGCGGTGGTATTGGCGATCAGGCCGGCTGGTCGGTCGCTTCGGCCGGCGACGTGAATGGCGATGGCTTCGATGACATCATCGTCGGTGCGCTGCGCGGCGACGGCATTGGCGATGCCGAGCGCGATGCCGGCGAAAGCTATGTGATCTTCGGCAAGGCCGGCGGCTTCACCGATATCGATGTAAGCGCGTTGACGTCCACCGACGGATTTACCATCCGTGGCGCCGACGCCGGCGACCGGTCGGGCTACTCGGTATCCGCGGCCGGTGACGTCAATGGCGACGGCTTTGCCGACGTCATCATCGGCGCGCTCGGCGCTGATGGCGCCGGCAATCTCGAAACCAGCGTCGGCGAAAGTTATGTCGTGTTCGGCAAGGATACCGGCATCGGCGACATCGACTTAGGCGCGCTGGCGGCGACCGATGGGTTTACCATTCGCGGCGGCGAGAAGTTCGATATCTCCGGGCGCTCGGTGTCTGGCGCCGGAGACGTCAACGGCGACGGCTTCGACGATATCATCATCGGCGCCTGGTTTGTCGATGGCGAGCTCAACATGGAGCCGAGCGCCGGCGAGAGCTATGTGGTGTTCGGCAAGGCCGACGGCTTTGGCCCGATCGAGGTGGAGTCATTAACGCCGCTCGAAGGCTTCACCATCCTGGGCGCCGACCAGTCCGATTTGTCAGGGTCCTCGGTTTCGGCGGCCGGCGACGTCAACGGCGACGGCTATGACGACCTCATCGTCGGCGCCCAGTCGGCCTGGGGCAGCGGCAATTCAGAGCCCGGCGCCGGTGAGAGCTATGTGATTTTCGGCGGCAATCTGACCGGTGCGGTGACCCACGATGGCACCGCGCTCAGCGAGACGCTTACCGGGACAACCGACGCCGATGTGATGGTCGCCGGCCAGGGCGACGACACGGTCATCGGCGGCGGCGGCGCGGACGTGATCAATGGCGGCGCCGGCGACGATGTGCTGGTTATTGACGACGCTAGCTTCGCCCGCATCGATGGCGGCGCCGGCTACGATACCTTGGCGTTCAATGCGGCCGGCGACAAACTCGACCTGACGTTGCTCGGCTCGACGGAGATCGAGGGCGTTGAAGCGATCGACCTGTCCGGGACCGGCGCCAACGAACTGACCCTCAACACCCAGGATGTCTTGCAGCTATCGAACGAGACCAACGACCTGCACATCTTGGGCAATAGCGACGATAGCGTGACCCTGCACGGCGATTTCGCCGCCGCGGGTCAAGAGGACGTCGGCGGCACCACCTTCGATGTCTACGTGTCGGCGAGCACCGATGCGCGGGTATTGACAGAAAATGTCGACGTCAGCGTGACCCTGACCGTCGCCTAATCCTGAACAATTGTTGTTTGATGGTGTCGGCGGGCGATCTCAGTCGCCCGTCAGCCGCGGGCTATGCTCTGAAGAGCAG
>JBFKGW010000079.1:0-8418 GCA_041633145.1 Alphaproteobacteria bacterium | reverse complement strand
GATGAACTGATGGCCGATATCGAGAACGGGTTCTACATTACTTCGCTGATGGGCATGGGTGTGAACGCGGTCACTGGCGACTACAGTCGCGGTGCCGGCGGCTTCTGGATTGAGCGCGGCAAGCTTGCCTTCCCGGTGACGGAAATGACCGTCGCCGGCAATCTTAAGGACATGTATCGAAACCTGCGCCCGGCGAACGACTTGGTCTTCCGTTACGGCACCAACGCGCCGACCATACGCATCGACGGTATGACGGTCGCCGGCGGCAGCTGAGCTTTTCAGGGTCGAGTGGCGGGCCTTCGCGCCGTCATGGTATACCGAAGCCGCACGACGCAGAGGCTGCGCGCCGTTGACCGAACTGACACGCGACAAGGCTGACCCCAACGCAACCACCCGGGCCTTGGTGGCCCGGCTGTGGCGCGACTGGATGCGCGCCCATTTGGGCCAGATCGCACTCGCCGGCGTGCTCATGCTGGCGGTTGCGGGCGCGGCGGGCGCCTATCCGAAACTGATCGAGATGTCGATCGACCTGCTCGAACAACGCGATTTTACCGGGTTCTTTTTGATGCCCGTGGTGATCGTCGCCGTCGCCGTCTTCAAAGGACTGGCCGGCTATGCCCAGACCGTCGTCAGCCAGTCAGTCGCGCTGAAAATCATCAACCGCATGCAAAAGGCGATGTTCGCCCATCTCATGCGCTCGGACATCGCCAGTTTCCACGACACCTCGACAGGCAAGTTGATGTCGCGCTTTACCAACGATGTGAGCATGATGCGCGACGCCTTGTCGAAATCGCTGGTCGGCGTGGTGCAGAACGCGGCGGTCGCGGCCGCCTTGATCGCCATGATGTTCTATCTCGATTGGCTACTGGCGTTGATCGTCGTCGCGCTGCTGCCGCTCGCGGGACGCCCGGTGCTGCGCATTGGCCGCCGCCTGCGCCGCGCTGCGACAAATGCCCAAGTGGAGATGGGCGAGTTGACGGCCAACCTGAACCAGGCGCTGGCCGGCATCCGGCTGATCAAGTCCTACCGGATGGAGGCGCACGAACGCGAGCGCGCCAACGAGTTATTCGAGAGCGTCTACCACCTGGCTATGAAACTCGTGAAGGGGCGTTCGCGCATGTATCCGCTTCTCGAGTCCTTGGGCGGACTTTCGGTCGCCGCGATTCTCGCGTTTGGCGGCTGGCGCGTGATCTCCGGCACCGGAACGCTGGGCGAATTCGTTGGTTTCCTCTCCGCCGTGGTTCTGGCCTACCAGCCAATTCGTGCGCTGGGCCCACTCTATGCCAGCTTGCAGGAAGGGCTTTCGGCGGTGTACCGCAGCTTCGTTCTGCTCGACACCGAGCCGACTATTGTCGATCGACCGGATGCGCAAACCCTCGATGAGTGCCGCGGCGCCCTGACGTTTGAAAATGTGCATTTTTCCTACGGCGACGAAACCCCGGCCCTGCACGACATTTCATTTGCCGTAACACCGGGCCAAACGGTGGCGCTGGTCGGGCCCAGCGGCGCCGGAAAATCGACGATCCTGAACCTGATTCCCCGTTTCTACGATGCCGATAAGGGACGCGTGACCATCGACGGCAGCGACGTGCGCGACCTGACGCTGGCCAGCCTGCGCTCGCAGATCGCCCTGGTCAGCCAGGACGTCACGCTGTTCGACGATACTGTTGCCGCCAACATCGGCTTCGGCCGCCCCGACGCGCGACACGAAGACATCGTCGCAGCGGCGCAAGCAGCGGCGGCCCACGAATTCGTAACGGCGCTACCAGAAGGCTACGAGACTTTTGTCGGCGAGCGCGGCGCCACTCTGTCGGGCGGCGAGCGCCAGCGCATCGCCATTGCCCGTGCTATGTTACGCAACGCACCGATTTTGCTGCTCGACGAGGCGACCAGCGCGCTCGATGCCGAATCCGAACGCCAGGTGCAACAAGCCCTCGAGCGGCTCACGCAGGGCCGAACGACGCTGGTCATTGCCCACCGCTTGGCCACGGTCATGGGTGCCGATGTGATCTACGTGATGGATGAGGGACGCATCGTCGAAGCCGGCAACCATGCCGAACTGGTGGCCCAGGACGGTTTATACGCGCGACTGAGCAAGTTGCAGTTCCGCGACGGCTCGAACGCGCGGGATGACGCTTCTGCAATGACGCAAGACCAACCGGCGAACGCCCCCGCCCCGGCATGAGCACCCGATGAGCGAAACCGGTGCCACTGCCGGGCCCACGGGTGGGCAGGGCCGCGCGTTGCCATTACTTGGCCTCTACCGCGGCCTCACCACGGCCGGCCTGCCGCTGATCCAACTGCTGCTGCAGACGCGGATTGCGCGCGGCAAGGAAGACCCCACGCGGATCGAGGAGCGCCGCGGGGTCGCCTCGGTGCAGCGTCCCGAGGGGCCGCTCGTCTGGCTCCATGCGGCAAGCATCGGTGAAGCCCAGTCGGTTCTGGTATTGATCGACCGGCTGACCCGCGAGCGGCCGACGCTCAATGTTCTGATGACGACCGGCACAGTGACCTCGGCAGCCTTGATGGGCGATCGCCTGCCGAAGCGGGCGATCCACCAATTCGTCCCGATCGACCGGCCCGCCTGGGTGCGAAACTTTTTATCCTATTGGCGTCCCGACCTGGCGCTGTGGGTGGAGTCGGAATTGTGGCCGAACCTGTTGCTCGAGACCGCCGCGCGCGGCGTGCCCATGGTTCTGCTCAATGCGCGCATCTCCGCCGATTCTCACACTGGCTGGCAACGCGCACGCGGCCTTGCCCGGCGGCTATTGTCGAGTTTTTCGCTAGTTTTGGCGCAAGACGAGACCATCGCCGAACGCCTGCGTGATCTTGGCGCCAGTAACATCAGCGTGTCGGGCAACCTGAAAACCGCGGCCGCCCCGCTGCCGGCGACCGCTGCCGAGTTGTCGGCGCTGCAAGATGCCATCGGCTCGCGGCCGGTGTGGCTCGCCGCCAGCACCCACGACGGCGAGGAGACGATCGCCGGGCAGGTCCATGCCGCCGTCGCTAAAAACATTCCCGACCTGCTGACCATTATCGCGCCGCGCCACCCGCAGCGGGGGCCAGAGGTCGCAGCGCGTCTGAAGCGGCAGGGTCTTACCGTCGCCCGCCGATCGCTAGCTGAACCGATTGCCGACAACGTGGCCATTTATCTGGCCGACGGGACCGGCGAATTGGGTCTGTTTTATCGGATTGCGCCGATCGCCTTCGTCGGCGGGTCGCTGATCCCCCATGGCGGCCAGAACATGCTGGAAGCCGCGCTGCTTAAATGTGCCATCCTGCACGGACCCCATGTCGCAAACTTCAAGGCGATCGCCGAGGAACTCGCGCAAGCGGGCGGCAGCCGGCAAATCGACGACGGCGCGGCGCTGGCGGCCGCGGTTGAGGCGCTGCTGACCAACCCCGATGACGCGACGGCAATGGCCGATGCCGCGGTGGGCGCAGCAACAGTCCATGGCAACGTCCTCGACCGGGTCGTCACGGCACTCGCGCCATTGCTCGACAACATAGCGCCGGCCAACCCATGAAAACGCCGGCTTTCTGGTATGCCGAACCGAGGGCGGCGGCCGCTCTCCTCTCGCCGCTGGCGAGCCTGTTCGCGCTTGGTGGGCGCGTGCAAGTCCGGTTCACCCGCACGCGGCGGGCGGCGGTTCCGGTTATCTGCGTCGGCAACCTGGTCGCCGGCGGCGCCGGCAAGACACCGGTCGCCTTGGCGCTGGCCTCGTTACTGGAAGGCCGCCGGGTCGCCTTTCTGACCCGTGGCTATGGCGGCAAACAGGCGGGTCCGTTGCAAGTCGAGCCCTATCGCCACCGCGCTACCCAAGTCGGCGATGAACCGCTGTTGCTGGCGCGGGTCGCGCCGACCTGGGTGTCGCGCGACCGCGTCGCCGGCGCCGCGGCGGCGGCTGAGGCCGGCGCCGAGATCATCATCATGGACGACGGATTTCAAAATCCATCGCTTGCCAAGGACTTCAGCCTGTTGGTGATCGACGGCACCACCGGCTTCGGCAACGGTTTGCTGTTGCCATCCGGTCCCCTTCGCGAGCCCATCGGCGAGGGGCTGGCGCGCGCCGATGCGGTGGTGATCGTGGGCGAAGACACATCGGGCATTGCCGACCGCCTGCCCGGCGGCCTGCCAGTATTGGCCGCCCGCCTGGTGCCGACGCGCGACGCCGAATTCGTCGCCGGCAAGCGGGTCGTCGCCATCGCTGGTATCGGCCGGCCGGAAAAGTTTTTCATCACGCTGGAGCAAATGGGCTGCACGCTGGCGGCGCATCACGCCTTTGCCGACCACCATCGCTACAAGGTCGAAGAGATCATGCAGATCTGTGTCGAAGCCGCGGCGCTCGATGCGACGCCGGTGACCACCGAAAAGGATTGGGTGCGCCTGCCGGTTCCCACCCGGCCGATGATACAATCCGTGCCAGTCGCCCTCCAATGGCAGGACGAGAGCCAAATACGGGCGCTGCTGGCCAATTTACTTGGGAACTAGCGCTGCTCGGTTGATTCGTTCTGCGAAGACAACACCAGCTCCGGGTCGAGGCGCACGTTGAACCAGTTGATGCGCCAATCGAGGTGCGGACCGGTGGCGCGCCCGGTGGCGCCGACGGTACCGACCCGGTCGCCCTGGGCGACACGATTGCCGACGCTCACATCGACCGAGGCCAGATGGGAATAGATCGTGGTCACCCCGTGACCATGATCGATCGCCACGGTGCCGCCGGTGTAGAATAGGTCGCCTTCGGCCAGCACCACTTCGCCGGCTGCCGATGCCTGGACCGGCGAGCCCGCCGGGGCGGCGATGTCGAGACCGAGATGGGGCCGGCGCGGCTTGCCATTGAGCACCCGCTGGCTGCCGTAGCGCCCGCTCACCCGTCCCGGCGTTGGTTGAATGAAACCGCCGGTGAAAGACATTTCGGCGCTATTGCGCGAGCGCGCTTGGTTGATCAGCAACCCTTCGCGGATGATGCGCTCGGCATCTTCCAGCGACGGCGTCACCTTGCGCGGCGGCAGACCTTCGATGCGCTCGATCTGCCATTCGCGCGGTGCGATCGCCAGAACCCGGCTCTCGACCCGTCCGTCCGGATGGGTCAGCGTCAACGTCGCCTCAGGATTATGGTCGCGACCAATGCCAAAGACGAACGTTCCGGTTCGCGGATCGACACGTAGACGGCGGTCTTCGAAGGTGACCGTGGTCCCCGGCACAACCGTCCCGACGACCAAACCACCCTGGGTCAGTTGCCCGGCAAGTTCGAGCGCCGCGGCCGGCGCGGCGAACAGCAAGACCCCAACGGCGGTAAAGACGATATGCCTCACAGCAAGCGCCCCTGGGAATCGTCGGACGGTGAACCGCCGGATTTGGCGGACGTTTTCTTTTTCGCGCGCGGTTTCTTCAGCGCTGCCGGCTTTGCTTGCCCGGTGCCAACCGAGGAGACCACCGCATCGGCGCG
The DNA here is from genome assembly GCA_041633145.1 of Alphaproteobacteria bacterium. GTDB lineage: Bacteria > Pseudomonadota > Alphaproteobacteria > UBA6615 > UBA6615 > JBFKGW01. The sequence goes on along the minus strand of JBFKGW010000079.1, from coordinate 2,968 downwards.
GCCGTCATCTTTGAAGGCGAGGGAGATTTCGTCGCCGGGCGACAACATCGGCGCTGCCGTCACCGGCGCGCCGGTACTATCGCGCACCACGACGAAGCCGCGCTCGAGCACGCCCTTGTAGGAATAGCTGTCGAGCAGTTTGCCGACATTGCTCAAATTCTGGGCGCGGGTCTGGTAAATCGCCTGCCCCAAGCGCTCGAACCGCGCATCGCTTTGGATGACCACCGCCAAATCCTTGCGCTTGAAAGCGACGTAGTCGCCCGGCCGGACCAGTCGGCTTGCCGCCTCGCCCACCCGCTGTCGCCGGTCGGCGAACAGCCGCACGATCGCCGGGCGCAACCGTTCCGACCAGTCGTCGCTGCGTTGCATCGCCGCTTCGAGCAGCCGGCGGGGTTCCGGCAGGCCGCGCGCCAGCCCGCTGACCTGCTGGCCTAAACCGGTGAGCGCGCGCGTCATCGCGCCGAACAGCCGGGCGCCATCGTCGGCTACTTGCGCCAGCAGTTCGCGGCGCACCGGCACCGCGACCTCCGCCGCCGCGGTCGGCGTCGGCGCCCGCCGGTCGGCGGCGAAATCGATCAAGGTGGTGTCGGTCTCGTGGCCGATGGCGGAGATCAGCGCGATATCGCTGGCGGCGGCCGCGCGCACCACGTTCTCCTCGTTGAACGCCATCAGATCTTCCAGCGAGCCGCCGCCGCGCGCGACGATCAAGAGGTCGGGGCGCGGCACGTCGCCGCCGGGCGCCAGAGCATTGAATCCGGCGATCGCTGCGGCCACCTGCTCCGCCGCGCCGGTGCCTTGCACCAGCACCGGCCACAGCAAAACATGGCGCGGGAAGCGGTCGTTCAGCCGGTGCAGGATGTCGCGGATCACCGCGCCGGTCGGCGAGGTGACGACGCCGATCACGTCGGGCAGGTAGGGCAGGTCCTGTTTGCGCGCTTCGTCGAACAGGCCTTCGGCGGCAAGCCGTTTGCGCCGCTCCTCGATCATCTTCAGCAGCGCGCCCTCGCCGGCGATCTCCAGCCGCTCGATCACCAGCTGGTATTTCGAACGCGCGGCGTAGGTGGTCACCCGCCCGGTGGCGATCACTTCGAGTCCATCCTCGGGCGCAATGTCGAGGCGCGCCGCCGTGCCGCGCCAGCACACCGCATCCATATTGGCGTCGGCGTCCTTGAGCGCCATGTAGAGATGGCCCGAGGCGGCGCGCTTAAAGCCGGAAATTTCGCCGCGCACCCGCACGTAGCCAAACGCATCCTCGATCACGCGCTTGAGGGCGCCGCTCAGTTCGGTAACGCTGTAGACCGGCGGTTCGTTGCTGCCGGCGGCGGCGTCAGGCGGGATATCGGGGGCGGACGTGTTCATCGAATCACCCCCATGATACAAGAATGGCGACGCGTAACGAAGGATCGAACATGCGAGTACTGGTGGTCGGCGGTGGCGGGCGCGAACACGCGCTGTGCTGGGCGATTGCGGCGTCGCCGCTGTGCGACGCGCTCTACTGCACGCCGGGTAACGCCGGTATCGCCCAGGACGCCGAATGCGTTTCGGTCGCGGCTGACGATGTCGACGGATTGGTCCGATTCGCCCGCGAAAACGCCATCGACTTCGTCGTCGTCGGACCCGAAGCGGCGCTGGTTCTAGGCCTGGTCGACCGGCTTGCCGAGGCCGGAATCAAGGCCTTCGGGCCGACAGCCGCGGCGGCGCAGCTCGAGGGCTCGAAAGGCTTCATGAAAGATCTGTGCGCCAAATACGCCATCCCGACGGCCGCCTACGGCCGCTTCAGCGATGCCGCCGCGGCAAAAGCCTACATCGAGCAGACCGGTGCCCCAATCGTCGTCAAGGCCGACGGCTTGGCCGCCGGTAAGGGCGTCACGGTGGCGCAAACCGTCGACGAAGCGCTCGCCGCGGTCGACGCAGCGATGACCGACAGCGCGTTCGGGTCGGCCGGCGAGGAACTGGTGATCGAGGAATGCCTGGTTGGCGAGGAATTGAGTTTCTTCGCCCTAGTTGACGGCAAAACGGCGCTGCCCCTGGTCGGTGCTCAGGACCACAAGGCCGTCGGCGACGGCGACACCGGCCCCAATACCGGCGGCATGGGCGCCTATTCGCCGGCGCCGGCGCTGACCCCGGCGCTCGAAGCCGAAATCATGGAGCACATCGTCCTGCCTACCGTCGAGGGCATGGCGGCCGAGGGCGTGCCCTTCAAGGGGGTGCTCTACGCCGGCCTGATGCTGACCGCGGATGGACCCAAACTGCTCGAATACAATGTGCGCTTCGGCGATCCGGAGTGCCAGGTTCTGATGGTGCGCTTGCGCTCCGACATTTTGCCGGCGCTGGTCGCATCGTGCGACGGCGTGCTCGATACCTTCGATCTGCGCTGGTCCGACGAAGCCGCGCTCACCGTGGTCATGGCCACCCAGGGCTACCCCGGCGCCTACGCCAAGGGCAGCGAGATTCGCGGCCTCGAGGCGATCGGCCCCGGCGAGGCCATCGTCTTTCATGCCGGCACCGTATTCGAAGAGGGGGCCGAGGACGGCCGGTTGCTCGCCAACGGTGGGCGGGTGCTCAATGTCACCGCCAGCGGCGCCACCATCAGCGAAGCCCAGGCCAAGGCCTACGCCGCGGTCGACCGGATCGACTGGCCGGAGGGTTTCTGCCGCCGCGACATCGGCTGGCGCGCGGTCGCCCGCGGCGCGTGAGCTCGAGCAGAGCTTTTTGCGCGACATACTTAAACGACGCAAAACAACTTTACCCCCCACCCCATCCCTCCCCCTCAAGGGGGGAGGGAGGCACCTAGCCGCAGCTCGATTTAATCCCCTCCCCCCAGCGAGGGGGAGGGTAAGGGAGGGGGGGCGTGCAGTCAGATAGCGGCGACCACCCTGCTGCTCTGTATATCGGCATACTCGCGGTTGCCCTCATCGGCGTCGCCCATGGTGCGATCTTCGTGCGCGTGGCCGACGCCGACCCGATT
>JBFKGW010000078.1:0-8501 GCA_041633145.1 Alphaproteobacteria bacterium | reverse complement strand
TATGACGAACGACAGTGATAGCGAGCGCCATGTCATGGCGGTTTTGGTCGACAACGAACCGGGCGTGCTGGCCCGGGTGATCGGCCTGTTTTCCGGGCGCGGCTACAATATCGAGAGCCTAACAGTGGCCACCGTCAGCGAGGATGAATCGTCGTCGCGGATCAATCTGGTAACCAGTGGCACGCCGATGATCATCGAACAGATCAAGGCGCAATTGGAACGCCTGGTGCCGGTGCAGGACGTGCATGACCTGACCGAGGAAGGCGCCCATGTCGAGCACGAATTGGCGCTGGTCAAGATCACCAACGCCGGCTCCAAGCGCCGCGAGGCGTTGCGTATCGCCGACATCTTCCGCGCCCGGGTGGTCGACACGGCGGTCGATTCGTTCGTCTTTTCGCTGACCGGCTCGCCGGAAAAGATCGAGAGTTTCTTGGATCTGATGCGCAATTTGGGCGGTGTCGAGATCGCCCGTTCTGGAGTCGTCGCCATCATGCGGGGCGAAAAGCGGCAACGGGAGAGCTAATTTTTCGGGCGTGGCTGCCGCCGCCTGCGTTGGCAAACGGCACCGCGCCCTGTAAAACCCGCGAGCGCTGACTGCAGCCTATCGCACAGACAAGAACACGAACTGACAGGGATTGAGAACCATGCGCGTTTATTACGACCGCGACGCCGACGTAAATCTGATCAAGGGCAAGAAGGTGGCTATCGTTGGCTACGGCAGCCAGGGCCATGCCCATGCAATGAATTTGCGCGACAGCGGCGCGGAAAACATCGTCATTGCCTTGCGCGAAGGCTCGGCCAGCGCCGCCAAGGCGGAAAATGCCGGGTTCGAGGTTAAAAACTCGGCCGACGCCGCGGCCTGGGCCGATGTGGTCATGGTGCTGGTGCCCGACGAGTTACAGGGCGACCTGTACCGCGATCATTTGGCCGGCAACATGCGCGAGAACACGGCGATCGCGTTCGCCCACGGCCTCAATATCCATTTCAACCTGATCGAGCCGCGCACCGACCTCGACGTCTTCATGATCGCCCCGAAGGGCCCCGGCCACACCGTGCGCTCGGAGTATGAGCGCGGCGCTGGCGTGCCGTCGTTGCTCGCGGTCTATCAGGACTCCAGCGGCAACTGCCACGACATCGCGCTGAGCTATGGTGCGGCGATCGGCGCCGGCCGGGCCGGGATCATCGAGACCACCTTCAAGGAAGAGTGCGAGACCGACCTGTTCGGCGAACAGACGGTGCTGTGCGGCGGCCTGTCGGCGCTGATCCAGGCCGGCTACGAAACCCTGGTCGAGGCAGGCTACGCGCCGGAGATGGCCTATTTCGAATGCGTGCATGAGGTCAAACTGATCGTCGATCTGATCTACGAGGGCGGCCTCGCCAACATGCGCTACTCGGTGTCGAACACCGCCGAGTACGGCGACTATTCACGCGGGCCGCGCATCGTCACCGACGAGACGCGGGCGGAAATGAAACGCATTCTCAGCGAAATCCAGACGGGCCAGTTCTCGCGCGAATGGATGGTCGAGAACCAGGTCGGCCAGACCTCGTTCAAGACCATGCGCCGGCTGCAGGCCAACCATGGCATCGAAGAGGTCGGCGAGCGGCTGCGCGGCATGATGCCGTGGATCGCCGAGAACGCGCTCGTGGATAAGAGCAAAAACTGATCGTGACCGGACGTTTGGCGGGTGAAACGAACGTCGCGACGTTGTTTGCACCCGCCATGTCGCGCAATTGCAAAAATTGGTTAATAAAACCATTGCGGTACACGATCAAATAGGCCTAAACATAGAAATATTGGTGGGTTTTTTGCCCGCTGACGTAAGGCGATTTACCAGTTTTTAATCGTTTGGACCGATGGTTAATATTAGACCTGAGCGGTCCAAATGAGCGGAGGCGAGGGATAGCGACCCGTGAGTGATTTTGGTGCGCGAGTTGAATTAGTTCAACGTACCCGTAATGCGGGTTGCGCTACCGAGGCTTGTGGGTTGGCCGGTCTCGCGTCGATGCTGCTTGGCGGCGGCACGGGCCTGCGACTTAGGTGCCCCTAAACATCGTTCGACCCCGGAAAATATAGGGTCACCATGTTTAGGGGAGTCATTGCCAACACCTAAGTCAACCAACCTATTTTGGAACAGGACCAATGACCGCCACTGAAAGCAAACCCTCAGACACCGCGCCGCAAGCCGGCGCTGACGACCCCAACCGGGTCCGCATATTCGACACCACATTGCGCGACGGCGAACAGTCTCCCGGCTGTTCGATGAACCTGGACGAAAAGGTTCGCGTCGCCACGGTGCTCGAGGAGATGGGCGTCGATATCATCGAAGCCGGCTTCCCGATCGCCTCGAACGGCGATTTTGAAGCGGTTCGCGAGGTCGCCAATGCCATCAAGGACAGCACGGTTGCCGGCTTGGCGCGCGCCTCGAGCAAGGATATCGACCGGGCCTGGGAAGCGCTCCAAGGCGCGGCGCAACCACGCATCCACACCTTCCTGTCGACCAGTCCGCTGCACATGCGGGTCAAACTGCAGATGGAACCCGAAGAGGTCCACCAGGCAATCGTCGACAGCGTGTCTTACGCGCGCAACCTGTGCCCCGACGTCGAGTGGTCGCCCGAAGACGGCTCGCGCACCGAGCACGACTTCCTGTGCCGCGTCGTCGAGAGCGCCATCCGCGCCGGCGCGACGACGATCAACATTCCCGACACGGTCGGCTACGCCGTGCCGGGCGAGTTCGCCGAGCTGATCGCGATGTTGTTCAACCGGGTGCCGAATATCGACAAGGCGGTGATTTCGGTCCATTGCCACAACGATTTGGGACTGGCGGTGGCCAATTCGCTGGCCGCGGTCGACGCGGGCGCCCGCCAGATCGAATGCACCATCAACGGCATCGGCGAGCGGGCGGGCAATTGCGCGCTCGAAGAAGTCGTGATGGCGTTGCGCACGCGCCCCGATGCGATGCCCTATTACACCGGCGTTGATACGACCTTGATCACCCGGGCCAGCCATCTGGTCTCGACCATCACCGGGTTTGCAGTGCAACCCAACAAGGCGATTGTCGGCGCCAACGCGTTTGCGCACGAGTCCGGCATTCATCAGGACGGCGTCCTCAAAGACGCGCAGACCTATGAGATCATGACCCCGGAGTCGGTTGGACTGACCGAATCCAATCTAGTCATGGGTAAACATTCCGGCAGCCACGCTTTCCGCGAAAAGCTGAAGGAGCTGGGTTATGGCGATCTCGGTCAGAACGCCATCTCCGACGCCTTTCAGCGGTTCAAGGAATTGGCCGACAAAAAGAAGGACGTCTTCGACGAGGACATTGTCGCCCTGGTCGACGACACCATCCAGCACGATGCCGATCGCATCCGCTTTGTCTCGCTGCAGGTCGTGGCCGGCTCGAAGGGGCCGCAGACGGCCGAGCTGGAACTGGAAATCGATGGCCGCATGGCGTCGACCACGTCGCACGGTAACGGCCCGGTCGATGCCATCTTCAACGCCATCAAGGAACTTTGCCCCCATTCGGCCAGCTTGCAGCTGTATCAGGTGCACGCCGTCACCGGCGGCACCGATGCTCAGGCAGAAGTCACGGTACGTCTCGAAGAAGATGGCAAGACGGTCAATGGACAAGGTGCGGACGCCGATACCCTGGTGGCGTCGGCAAGAGCTTATTTACACGCTTTGAATAAACTGAGCGTCAAACGAGAGAAGACAGCGCCGGCGGCGTTGTCTGCTTAGGTGTAACCCCGAGGGCATCGCCTTCATTGGTGGTGCCCTCCACAGGCCCGGTGGCGAGACCGGGCGGACGAGGCAGCGAACGATGCTATCGCGATTAATGGGAGCCCTGTCGGCGGACATGGCAATCGACCTCGGCACAGCGAACACGCTGGTGTACGTCAAGGGCCGGGATATTGTGTTGAACGAACCTTCGGTCGTAGCGATCGCCGAATCGAAGGGCAAGAAGCGGGTCCTTGCCGTCGGCAACGAAGCCAAGCAGATGCTCGGTCGTACGCCCGGCAACATCCAGGCGATTCGACCCCTTCGCGATGGCGTAATCGCCGACTTCGAAGTCGCCGAGGAGATGATCAAGGAGTTTATCCGCAAGGTACACAACCGGCGCGGCTTCCACAGCCCGCAGATCGTCGTTTGCGTGCCGTCCGGCTCGACCGCGGTCGAACGCCGGGCGATTCAGGAATCGGCGGAAAGCGCTGGCGCGCGCCGGGTGTGGCTGATCGAAGAGCCGATGGCGGCGGCGATCGGCGCCGGCCTGCCGGTCACCGAGCCGACCGGTTCGATGGTGGTCGATATCGGCGGTGGCACCACCGAGGTGGCGGTGCTGTCGCTCGGCGGCATCGTCTATTCGCGCAGCGTGCGCGTCGGCGGCGACATGATGGACGAGGCGATTATCGGCTACATCCGCCGCAATCATAACCTGCTGGTTGGCGAGAGCAGCGCCGAACGGATCAAGAAGGAGATCGGCTCCGCCTGTCCGCCGGAGGACGGCGACGGCCGCACCATCGAGATCAAGGGCCGCGATCTGATGAACGGCGTGCCCAAGGAGTTGGTGATCTCCGAACGTCAAATCGCCGAAAGCCTCGCCGAACCGATCAGCGCGATCATCGACGCGGTCAAGGTGGCGCTCGAGCACACTGCGCCCGAGCTGGCTGCCGATATCGTCGATAAGGGCATCGTTCTGACCGGCGGCGGCGCCTTGCTGGGCAATCTCGATTACGTTCTGCGCCACGCCACCGGCTTGCCAGTGTCAATCGCCGACGACCCGCTGTCGTGCGTGGTGCGCGGCACCGGCCGGGCACTGGACGAATTCAAGCGGCTTAAAGGGGTTCTGGTCAGCATGTACTGACCCTGCCTTTTGGGGGCAACCTTCGATTGCGTTAAGGGAGTGTTGTGGCGAAACGCAGTGCCAGAGTAACGGTAGCCGGATTGGCGGTGCCAATCCGGGTGTGGGCGCAGCGGTTCGCTTTTTTGGGCTTTGTGGCGCTTTCGTTTGCTCTGATGCTGCTGAGCAAGGCCGAATCTTCTGCCATCGAACGCATGCGCCTGGCCATCGTCGACGCCGTCTCGCCGGTTCTGTTCGTGTTGAGCCAACCGGTCCAGGCAGTTGGACAAGCCGCCGACGATGTCGAGCAATTCTTTGTCGTCTACGACGAGAACCGCCGGCTGCGCGAGGAAAACGCGCGGCTGGTGCAGTGGGTGCAAGAGGCGCGCCGGCTCGGTGTCGAGAACGCGACGCTGCGCGCCCAGCTTGAATATGTGCCCGACAAGCGCTCTCAGTTTGTCACCGCGCGGGTGGTGGCGGACACCGGCGGCGCCTTTTTTCACAGTCTGTTGATCAATGCCGGCGCGCGGCAATTCATTCGCCGCGGCCAGGCGGTGATTTGGCAGGGCGGGCTGATCGGCCGCATCGCCGAAGTCGGCGAGCGCAGCTCGCGGGTGCTGCTGATGACCGACCTCAACTCGCGCATTCCCGTTGTCGTCGAATCGACCGGCGACCGCGCGATCGTGCGCGGCGACAATTCCGCCCGTCCGGTGTTGCAATTCCTGCCCGATAATTCGCCGATCTCGCCGGGCGACCGGGTGGTGACCTCCGGCCATGGCGGCGTTTACCCGCCCGGCTTGGCGGTGGGCGCCGTCGCCGAAGTCTCCGAGGCCAAGGTAACCGTGCAGCCATTCGTCGACTGGGCGCGCTTGAACCAGGCGATAATCCTCGATTATGGCGTCGACGGCATTCTGCCGGCGCCCGAGCAGGTGCCAACCGCGCCGGCCGCTGCTAAGAGGGCGCAATGAAGGCGAACTCGCTAGTCACCTTCGTTCGCCGGTGGCTGCGCAATTTGGTGCCGGTCGCGACCACCTTCGCGTTCGTGCTCGTCGGGCAACTGCCGTTGCCGCTGCCGTTTTTGAGCGACGTCGCGCCGGCGTTCGCGTTGATGTCTTTATATTACTGGCTGGTGTTCCGACCCGACCTGATGCCCTATACCGCGACGTTTGGCCTGGGCATCGTACAAGACGCCGTCGCTGGCGCCCCCTTAGGGCTGTACGCGCTGGTCTACCTGCTGGTTCAGGCACTGGTGCTCAATCAGCGCCGTTTCATCGCCGGTAAGCCGTTCTGGGTGTTCTGGAGCGCTTTCGCCCTGGTCGCGCCGATCGCGGCGTGTGCGACGTGGCTGTTGGCGTCGATCTCGCGCGGTACCTTGCTGACGCCGGATACCGCTCTGGTTGCTCTGGTCATGACTATCGTGTTGTTCCCCGCGGTTGCCTGGCTGCTGGTCCATGCGCAGCGGCGCCTGGTGGGCATGGTGGAGGCGTGATGCAGAACCGCGACGCCGACCGCCAACGAATGTTCTCGCGCCGCGCGGCGATCCTGACCGGCGGTAAGTTTGCCCTGCTGACGGCGTTGGTCGGCCGCATGTACTACCTGCAAGTGGTCGAGTCCGACCGCTTCCAGACACTAGCCGACGAGAACCGGATCAATTTGCGCCTGCTGGCACCGTCGCGCGGGCAAATCGTCGATCGCTTCGGGGTGCCGCTGGCGATCAACCAGCAGAACTACCAGGTACTGGTTAAATCCGAGAATACGCCCGATATCTCGGCGACCCTTGACCGGCTGGGCAAGCTCATTCCTATTTCACCTGCGGAGCGCGAACGCATTCTCGACGAAATATCGCGCAAGAAGAAATTCGTTCCGGTGCTGGTGCGCGAATTCCTGCAATGGCACGACGTGGCGCGCATCGAAGTGAATGCGCCCGACTTGCCGGGGGTGATCATCGATGTCGGCGACCGGCGGTTCTATCCGCACGGCGAAGTCGCCTCGCACATTTTGGGCTATGTCGGCGCCGCAGCGGCCAAGCACCAGACCGGCGATCCGCTGCTCGAGCTGCCGGGTTTCCGCATCGGTCGCAGCGGGGTCGAGCGGACCTTCGATCTGGCGCTGCGCGGCCGCGCCGGCTCGAGCCAGCTCGAGGTCAACGCGGTCGGCCGGGTGATCCGCGAATTGGGCCGGCGCGAAGGCCAGACCGGCCAGACACTGGTGTTGACCGTCGATACCGCCTTGCAGCAATCGGCGATGCGCGCGCTCGGCGAGCAGACCGGCTCGGTGGTGGTGCTCGATGTCGACACCGGTGCCACCATGGTGCAGGCGTCGACGCCGAGCTTCGATCCGAACAATTTCACCGACGGGCTCAGCGAGCGCGAATGGCGGGCGCTGGCCGACGACGAGCGCGCGCCGCTGCGTAACAAGGCGATCGCCGGCGAATACGCGCCCGGTTCGACCTTCAAGATGATCGTCGCTTTGGCCGCGCTCGAGGCCGAGGTGATCAACGAAAACACCTCGTTTTTCTGCCGCGGCAGCCTGACCCTGGGCGACGGCAAGTTCCACTGCTGGAAGCGTCGGGGCCACGGCCACACCGATATGGGTAAAGGCATCGCCGAATCCTGCGACGTCTATTTTTACGAGGTCGCCCGCCGGGTCGGCGTCGACCGCATCGCCGCGATGGCCAAGCGGTTCGGGCTCGGCGAGAGCCTCGATCTCGACATTCCCGGCGCGCGGCCGGGCTTGATCCCGACCCGTGCCTGGAAAAGCGCGGTGATCGGCCAACCCTGGGTGCAGGGCGAGACTCTGGTCGCGGCGATCGGCCAAGGCTTTGTCCTAGCGACGCCGCTGCAGCTGGCGAACATGACGGCGCGGCTGGTCAACGGCGGCAAGGCGGTGACACCCTTCGTCGCGCGCGACATCATGGCCAATGATCAGTTGAGCGGGCGCCCCGAGACGCCGCCGCCGGATATGGGGCTCAATCCGTGGCACGTCGAGCTGGTTCGCCAGGCAATGGTGCGGGTCACCACTACCCGCCGGGGCACCGCCTATCGGGCGCGCATTTTGGTGCCCGGCATGTCGATGGGCGGCAAGACCGGCACCTCCCAGGTGCGCCGGATTACGCGGGCTGAACGCGAAGCCGGCATCATCAAAAACGAACAATTGCCGTGGAAGCGCCGCGATCATGCGCTGTTTGTCGGTTTCGCGCCGATCGATAAGCCACGCTACGCCGTTGCGGTGGTGGTCGAGCACGGCGGCGGTGGCTCGAAGGTGGCGGCGCCGATCGCCCGCGACATCATGGTTGAGACCCTCAAGCGCGATCCGGCCGGCCAGGCCCCCGGCGCCGACGTGGTCGGCGTACGCGCGCCCGACGGGAAGGCCTGATCCGCGATGTCACCGATCGGCGAATTTGGCGCGACCGAGCTGACGCTGCGCGAAAAGCTGCTCCACTTGAATTGGGAAATGGTGGCGATGGTTTCGCTGATCGCCTCGATCGGCTTCGCCATGTTGTATTCCGCGGCCAACGGCGATTTCAGCCCGTGGGCGTCGCGCCAGATGGTGCGCTTCGGCGTCGGCGTGGTGCTGATGCTGGTGATCGCCGTGATCGATATAAAGTTCTGGCTGAAAATCTCCTACGCCCTGTACGGCTTGAGTTTCGTGCTGCTGGCGACGGTC
>JBFKGW010000077.1:0-8609 GCA_041633145.1 Alphaproteobacteria bacterium | reverse complement strand
GAAATCGCATAATAGCCCCATTCGTCCATCTTCAGACGCTCGATAAAGTGGACCGAGCGCAGCGCCTGCGGCTCAAACAGCGTTACCAGGGTAAACCGGACCGGCGTGAGGTTGACGATTTCAACCACCAGCCGGTCCGACGCGGCAACCCGGGCCGAAATACTGTAGATATTAAGCCCGGTCGATCGTGTGTCGTTTTGCGCGAAATAGAGCGTACGTCCACTGAAAATCTCCTGCGCCGTGAAGTCGGGCCGGGGACGACGCGTATCCGGGCCGTCGATGGCAAAGGTTTCGGAGATCAAGGGGCGCCACCGTTGGTCGGTTGTCGACCAATATAACATCCCTTGGGTCGCCGAAATCGCGCCGAACCGCGCGGCAATCTCATCGAGCGACTTCGCACCGTCGAACCGCGCCGCCAGCGCAACCACGAGCGCCATGGCGCCTTGGAGCGACGCCAAGCAAAAATCGTCCGCCGCCAGTTCGATGTCCTGCCATGACTGCACGGACGGCGCATCACCAATAGCGCCGTAAGCGGGCGCAATCGTGTTGCCGAGGTGACACGGCGGAACCGGTTGCGCCCGCGCTTGTGATCCGGCAGCCACCAGCGCGACGATTATGATAACCGGTACAAGTGTTTTCACTTGCCCATTCCTCTTTACGCCCTGTAATCGCCTCGAAGCTTGGCACGCGAACGCGCCCATCCATACCATCGGGTAGCTGTTCCCTAATGACACCGCCTTGAGCCATCGCAATCTTGGTGATGTGAGCGGCTATCGGTTGACTGAGGTCAACAAATCCCCACCTCTTAAAGCCTAGGTTTAGGGCAATGGAAGAGCCAGAAATCAGCCTGGAATGGACCGTCCAAACTTTGTTGGACGCGATGGACACGCTGGGCGCGGCATCGGCGGTAATCACGTTTGCGGGAGAGGCGGCGACGCACACTGCATACACCGACCTTGCCGAATGGGCCCGGCGGCTGGCCAGCGGCATGATCGAAGCGGGGATCGAGCCGGGTACCAACATCGGTCTCTACGCGCCAAACAGCGTGGCCTGGCTGGCGGTACGTCTGGCAGCGGGCGCGGCCGGCGCCGTTACCGTCGCTCTCGACGATCTGATTGGCGAAGCCGAGGCGGCGTCGCTGCTCGCCGATTGCGATTGCCGATGGCTGTTCACGACACAGGCACATGCGCAGGCCCTCGCCGCTGCCGCGCCACCGATCGCTGCCGAGATTTTTCTGCTCGACGAAGAGGCTGCCGAAACCGCTGCGACCTGTGAGCGGCCGCGTGGGTGGCGTGAGGCGCTCGCGGATAAACCGATTGCGCTGCCAACTCTCGATGCAGCGGCACCGACAGCGCTGGTTTTCACCTCGGGCACGACTGGCGCGCCCAAATCATTTTTCCTGTCGCATGCGAACTTAGCCGCCAATGTCGGCCCCTTGGTGACCGAGCGGTTGGTCGGACCTCGCGACCGGGTGCTGTTGCCGCTGCCGCTACACCATGTTTATCCGCTCGTGGTTGGCATGCTGACCACCTTGGCATCGGGTGGCGCCCTGGTGCTTCCCGAAGCGGTCACCGGGCCGCGCATCGTCCATGCGCTGCGCGCCGGCGAGGTTACCGCGATCGTCGGCGTGCCGCGCCTCTACACCGCGCTGTTGGCGAACATGGAAGACCGGGTGCGCAGTGCCGGCCGGCTCGCCGCGCTCGCGTACCAGTCGGCGCGCGCGCTCGCGGCGGGGTTGCGGCGAATTTTTGGGCTGCGCGCCAGCCGCTTGGTATTCCGGCCGCTGCACCGGCAATTCGCCCCGGCACTTCGCCTGATGGCGTGCGGCGGCGCCCATCTCGATGTGACAACGGCGCAAGCGCTCGAGCAATTCGGTTGGCAGGTGTTGGCAGGTTATGGATTAGCCGAAACCGCGTCGATGTTCACCGCGAACTTTCCCGACCGCCAGCGGCTCGGCAGCGAGGGGCGGGCGTTGCCGGGTGGCGCTGTCCGCATCGCCGCGCCCGATCGCGAGGGTGTCGGCGAAATCGAGCTGCGCGGCGTCAGCGTATTTACCGCCTACCGCAATAATCCCTCGGCAAATGCCAGCGCCTTCACCGACGACGGTTGGTTCCGCACCGGCGACCTCGGTTGGCTCGACGAAGACGGCTATCTCTACGTGACCGGCCGCTCCAAGGAGCTCATCGTGCTGGGTGGCGGCAAGAACATCTATCCGGAAGACGTCGAGCAGGCCTATGGTGCCTGCCCGGTGGTCGAAGAGATTGCCGTTCTCGAACAGGACGGGCAATTGGTCGGTTTGGTGCGGCCGAACCTTAACGAGATACGGGCCGGCGGTGTTTTATCGGTCGCAGAGGCGACCCGGGTCGGCCTCGCCGAAGCGGGTCAGCGCCTGCCACCCTATGAGCGGTTGGCCGGCTATGTCCTGACCAACGAAACGCTGCCGCGCACCCGCCTCGGCAAGTACCGCCGCTTTCTGTTGCCGGATATCTACCAGCGGGCGGCAAGCGGCAAGGCGGCGGCGGAGGCGGAACCGCTTTCCGACGAGGACCGCCGCCTCATCGAGACGCCCGTCGCAGACGAGATTTGGGCTTGGCTCAATGCCCGCTATACCGACCGACCGATCTCGCCGGCGAGCAGCCTGCAATTGGATTTGGGTATCGATTCACTCGAATGGTTGCGGTTGTCGCTCGATCTCGCCGAGCGTTTCGGTGTCGAGTTGGACGAGACCGATATCGCCGACATGGTTACGGTGCGCGATCTGCTCGAACGCGCCGTCCAGCGTGGTGAACGGGCACCGACCCCAGCACAAGTGCCGATTGCGAAAGATCCCGCGGCCTACGTCACGCCGGCCGGACCGCTGGTCGCGCTATTCGGCACGATGGTTTACGGTTTTACCTGGTGCCTCATGCGCGGCCTCTTCCGATTGTCTGTTCGCGGCGCGACCAACATTCCGGAAAGCGGGCCGGCGGTGATTATCGCCAATCACGCCAGCTATCTCGACGCGCTGGTCATTGCCGCTGCGCTGTCGGCGAAACGAGCCCGCCATATGTACTTCGGCGGCGCCGTGCAGATCCTTTTTCAAACCTGGTACAGCCGGGTGTTCTGCCGCCTTGCGCACGTGTTTCCCATCGATGAAAGAACGCCGAAAACCACGCTCGATATCGGCGGCGCGATCCTGTCGCGCGGCGATGCGCTGGTTTGGTTTCCGGAAGCGTGGCGCACGCCGACCGGAGAATTGCAGACGTTTCGCACCGGCGTCGGCACCTTATTGACCAGGCACCCGGCCCCGGTCATCCCGGCGCGTATCGAGGGTACCTTCGAGGCTTTGCCGCGCAGCCGCCGGTGGCCTCGGTTTGTGCCGCTGGCGGTTACCTTTGGCAGCCCAACAGACGTGGCGAGTTTGGTGCGCGGCGGCAGCGGCGCGAACGAAGAGGAACGCATCGCCAACGCCTTGCACGATCGGGTCGCTGCGCTCGGCCAACCGCCCGATTTGCCGCCATAGGGACGCGCGAAACAGCGATGTTTACTGGCATTGCGCATCCTTTTGCGGCCGTAACTCATTGACCTTGTGGGTTTTTTGATTCAGTTTTGCGGATATAAGCAGTACTGTAGCGGTGCAAGCTGCTGCAAGCGGCGGGCAAACCTGCCACCGTCGAAAAATACGGCGATGTCGAATAGGGGTAGTGGGGTAAACTGGCGAACAGTCTCGCACGGTCCGTACCATACGAAGACTGAGACCATGGGGAACTTATAGATTATGCAGCCCATCAAAGTAGCGATCGCAGGAGTCGGGAATTGCGCGAGTGCGCTCGTGCAGGGGATCGAGTATTACCGTACGCGCGATACGGCGACCCACGCGGGTTTAATGCACGCGGAAATCGGCGGTTGGAAGCCGTCCGATATCAAGGTCGTGGCAGCGTTCGATGTTGATTACCGCAAAGTCGGCCACCCCCTCGAGGAGGCCATATTCGCTGCGCCGAACTGCACCAAGATATTCCAACCGGCGCTGCCGGCGAGCAGCGTTCGCGTCCAGATGGGCCCCATTCTCGACGGCATTGCGGCGCACATGGAAAATTACGACGAGAGTGAAGCGTTCCGGCCATCCGACGAAGTACCCGTCGACGTCGCCGAAGTGTTGCGATCGACCGAAGCCGAGATCCTCATTTGCTACCTGCCGGTGGGATCGGAGCAGGCGGTTCGCCACTATGCGCAAGCGTGCCTCGAGGCCGGCGTCGCCCTGGTCAACTGCGTGCCGGTGTTTCTCGCCTCCGACGCCGAATGGGCCGAGCGGTTCCGCGCCGCCGGACTGCCGATTGTCGGCGACGACATCAAGAGCCAAGTGGGCGCAACGATTGTCCACCGGTTGCTCAGCCGACTGTTCGCCGACCGGGGCATCAGTCTCGAGCGGACCTACCAGCTCAATACCGGTGGTAACACCGATTTTCTCAATATGCTCGAGCGCTCGCGCCTGCAATCGAAGAAGAAATCGAAGACCGAGTCGGTGCAAAGCCAGCTCGATGAACGCCTCGATACCCATGACATCCACATCGGCCCGTCCGACTACGTGCCCTGGCAGGACGACAACAAGGTCGCCTTCATCCGTATGGAAGGGCAGGGCTTCGGCGATGCGCCGCTGGAATTGGAACTGCGGCTGTCGGTGCAGGATTCGCCCAACAGCGCCGGCGTGGTCATCGACGCGGTGCGCTGCGCCAAGCTGGGCCTCGAACGCGGTCTTGGTGGACCGCTGGAGGCGCCGAGCGCGTATTTCATGAAAAGCCCGCCTCAGCAAATGCGCGACGACACCGCGCGGCGCGAACTCGAAGTGTTTCTTGCCGGCGGTCCGGATTCGCAATCTCAGGACACCGAGCCGCGCCGCGCCACCGGGACGACCTCGCGGTCCAGCGTCGCCTATTCATCGGGCACCAACGTCGACGTGCCGACCCGCACCGATAAAGACGATTAGCGACGCGGGCAGACCGGCCCCCCAGTATTGACCACGTTAAAAACGTTGGCGCGCCGGCGGTCGTTTGGTTGACGCCCTGGCGGCAAATTCTCTTTCGTCGCACTCAAGCGCCCTTAGTTCTGCGCAGCGATTAACCGCCGGATGAAGGTGCGGTAATCGGACGGTTCGCGGCCTAAAATGGCGGTTAGTGTGACCGTATTGCCGTATTTGAAGCCGTGCTGGTCGTAGTGGTTGCACATGGCCACGTAGTTCTCGATGGCATAATCGGTCCAGCCGCGCTCGCGCGCCCAGGCGGTCCAGTCATCGAGGTCGCGATGGACCGCCTCGACCGGCCGGTCCAGCTCTTCGGAAATGATCGCCGCCATTTCGGCATGGCTGATCGGACCCGGGCCGGCGAGCTGGTAGGTCGCGCCCTGGAAAGACCGGTCAGTCATGATCTTCGCCATGACCTCGCCGAGGTCGTCGGTGTCGATCACGCTCATCTGGCTATGCGGTGAGTAGGGACGGGGATAGACGCCGTCCGCGACGATGCGCGGCCATTCGACGCGGATGTTCTGCATGAACATCGACGGCTGCACCACGGTGTGCAGCAGATCGGACTCGACGAGGTATTCCTCGAGCTGCAATTTCTGCCAATGGTGGCCGAGCTCGTGCAGCTGCGGGTGAAACGCCGAGCAGAACAGGAAATGCTCGAGACCGGCATCTTTGGCGGCGTCGACAATGCGTTTGCCGACCGCGAACTCGTCGGCCTTGAACCGGGCCGGGACGTAGCAAACGGCCTCGACGCCGTCCATAACCTGCTCGACCACGCCGTCGACCCGATAATCGCCGACCATGACCTCGCCGACGCCGAGTTCGCGCAGCCGCGCCGCCGACTCTTCGCTCGAGGAAAGTGCACGCAACGCCTCGCCCCGTTGCACCAAATGTTTGATGGTCGGAACGCCGACGGCGCCCGAGGCGCCGATGATCAGTTTCATGTTTGATTTTTCCCTTAAGCCAAGTACCCGCCGCGGTAGTACACCAGCGGTGCGGCGTCGGGGTCGGCAGCGAAGTCGACCACGCGGCCCAGAACGATGGATACGCCGTGGCGCTCGATGACCTCGTCGAGTTCGCAGTCGATGATGCCGACCGCGCCGTTATAAGTGGGCGCGCCGGTCGTCAGCGTGCCCCAGCGGCCCGCCTCGAACCGGTCGGCGCCTTTGAGCGGGCTCTTGCCCGAAAACAGGTCGGCCACGTCTTCGGCGCCCTGCGGCAGATAGTTGACGGCAAAATGCTTGGCCTCGAGAACGCTCGCCAGCGCCGAGGTCTTGTGGTCGATCGACACCAGCATGGTCGGCGGGTCGGCGGTGACGTGGGTCGCCGACAGCGCCAGCAGACCGGCCGGCCCCTCGCTCCCCTCAGCCGTGACGATGCTTGCGCCGATGGCGCGCTGGCCGATCGCCCGCCAGAACGATTTGGCGTCGATTGCTTTCGCGCTAGTGCCCGTCGTCATATCGCGTTTCCTTGTATTGCCGGTGCCCGCCGAGGGGGCAGCCTAGGTCAGGCGATTATGCCGGGCAAGCTTGCGCCGACGGCTGCCTCATGCGCTAAATCCTGCCGACGGCAATAACGTAAGCTTTGGCTGGATTGAGAAGTCGCTCCAACCGACTTATTTGTCCGGTAGCGAATCTGATGAGAGAAATTGAACGTCATGGCGAATAAACGTCAGTTGCACCTGGGCGCGTTCATGCGGCCGGCGACCATTCATACCGGTGGCTGGCGCTATCCCGGTGCTTATGCCGACGCCAACTTCAACTTCCCGCGGATGAAGGCATTTATTCAGAAGCTCGAAGCCGCCTGTTTCGACGCGTTTTTCATGGCCGACCATCTGGCGGTGCTCAACATGCCGATGGAGGCGCTCAAACGCAGCGCCACGCCGACCTCGCTCGAACCCTTCACCCTGCTGCCCGCCCTGGCGATGGTCACCGAGCATATCGGCCTGGTCGCCACCGCCTCGACCACCTACGACACGCCCTATCACGTCGCCCGGCGGTTCGCCTCGCTCGACCATATCAGCGGCGGCCGCGCTGGCTGGAACATCGTCACCACGTCGAACCCCAACGCCTCGCTCAACTTTGGCCTCGACGAAGCGCTCGAGCACAGCGAGCGCTACGCCCGCGCGCGCGAGTTCTACGATGTGGTCACCGGTCTGTGGGACAGCTGGGCCGACGACGCCTTTATCCAGGATCAAGACAGCGGCATCTATTTCGATCCGGAAAAGCTGCACGTGCTCGACCACAAGGGCGAGTATTACTCGGTGCGCGGCCCGCTCAACATCGCGCGGCCGGTGCAGGGCTGGCCGGTGATCGTGCAGGCCGGCTCGTCCGACGCCGGCCGCCAGTTGGCGGCGGAGACGGCGGAAGCGGTGTTCACGTCGCACACCGACCTTGCGGCCGCGCAGGCGTTTTACGCCGACGTGAAGGCGCGTGCCGAGAAGGCCGGGCGCAACGGCGAGCATATTAAGATTTTGCCGGCCTGTTTCGTGGTGATCGGCGACAGCGTGGAAGAGGCGCGCGAGAAGCGCGCCAAGCTCGATAGCCTGGTGCATTTCGACAGCGCGATTGCGTCGCTATCGATTGCGCTCGGCCACGACGCTTCGAAGTTCGATCCCGACGGGCCGCTGCCCGACATTCCCGAAAGCAACGCCAGCAAGAGCGGGCGCGAGCGGGCGATCACCCTGGCGCGGCGGGAAAACCTCACGGTACGCCAGCTTGCCCAGCGCCTCGGCGGTTATTCCGGCGCGGCGATGGTCGGCACGCCGGAGACCATCGCGGACGAGATGCAAGAATGGCTGGAGACCCGCGGCAGCGACGGGTTCACCGTGATGTTTTCCCATCTGCCCGGCGGGCTCGACGATTTCTGCGAGCGGGTGGTGCCGGAATTGCAGCGGCGCGGCCTTTTCAGGACCGATTACCAAGGCGCCACCTTGCGCGAAAATTTCGGCCTACCGCGTCCGCCAAACCAGTTTTTCTAGAGCGTGATGAGTTAAGGTCGGATCGCGATCGCTGAGGCTGGCAGCGCTGGTCGCCCTGCCGACGCCCAACATCAACTGTCATACTCGCGCTCCGACGCGAGTATCTATTTTTCAATCACACCGGCTTTGTCGGGGATAAGCACACAGGCCTGCGTCCGGCACGGTCATGGATGCTCGGGTCAAGCCCGAGCATGACGATCGGGGGCGCGATGTTCGGGCTTGACCCAAGCATGGCGGCTTGCGCCCGGCAGCCGGACTTCTCCGCCGGCCGGCACACCGATGATCAAAGCAAATATCATCGCGCTCTAGAACTGTGTCGCCGTTCAGCGGTTTGACCACGCCGTACTGTTGCGCGTCTCAGGAACTCGCTTTTTTTCTAATCTTTTTAGCGGGTTATATAAGAATCTGAATGATGTAGGATAAGTGCGATCTGGCGTTATCGTTAACGCAATGTTAATCGCAGCGAATATAGTGCAGGCGTATGGCCGTTGAAGCTCATAGTGGTGCACCTGTGCCCGCGCCCGGCGAGGTGGTGCTGGCTGTCGATCTCGACGGCACGCTCACGCCGGTAGATACGTTGCACGAAGGGCTGGTCAGCTTGTTGAAAGCGCGTCCGCTCGATGTGCTGCGGCT